>JAAZDE010000130.1 GCA_012512925.1 Desulfuromonadaceae bacterium | reverse complement strand
GTGCCGGCGAGAGGAATCGAACCCCCAACCTTCTGATTACAAGTCAGCTGCTCTACCGATTGAGCTACGCCAGCACAAGGAAAGGTATATATACTACCAATCGTCAAATTGCAAGAAAAAATTGCCCCGGTTAACCCTGACAACCACTATATTCAAAAGCCCGTTTTTGTCAAATGGGCGAAGATTAAAAGAACCGCCTCAAGCCTCGCCTCTCTGGCGGACCACCTCAAACAGGGCGATGGAAGCGGCCACCGACACATTCAGGGAAGATACCGTTCCCGCCATAGGGATCGCCAGAAGCGCATCACACTCCTTGCGGACCTGAGGGCGCAGTCCCTTTCCTTCGCAACCCACTACCAATGCCACATCCCCTTGCAGATCCTGGTGAAAAAGCTGTGCCGAACCTTCGGCGGCAAGACCGTAGACCCAGAAACCCTCCTTCTTCAGGTCCGCCATGGCCCGTACCAGGTTGGTGACCCGGCAGACGGGGAGGTGAGCCAGGGCGCCGCTGGAAGCCTTGTGGACCACGCCGGTAACAGGACAGGAACGGTCCTTCGGAACAATGACGCCACGGCAACCGGAGGCATCGGCGCTGCGCAAAAGGGCACCGAAATTACGAGGGTCGGTGATGCTGTCGAGAAGCAGCACCAGATTGTTCCCCTTCCCCGCCTCGCGGCAGCGATCGACCAGTTCCTTCCAGGAGGCGAAGGTGAAAGCCTCCACAACCAGCGCCACACCTTGATGATGGCTGGTGCCGGCCAGGGCTTCCAGATCGTCTCTGGTCATATTCTTGACTTCCAGGCCCGACCGCCGCGCCAGGGAGATCAATTCCTCCACCCTGGGGGAAAGAGGGGGGGCACAATAGAGTTCCCGCGGATGACGTCCTCCCGCCTGAAGTTCATGCAATACCGAATGAACGCCGCAGATAACCTCGCTCACGGTTCAACCATCCCCTAAAGCCGCCGCCATCTCCTCGACCATGGCCGAAGCGGCGGCTTCCGGATCGGCGGCCGCCGCAATGGGACGTCCCACCACCAGAAAATCGGCCCCGGCACGGATCGCTTCGCCAGGAGCAGCAATCCGCTTCTGATCGTCGGCAGCGGCATTCAGCGGCCTCACCCCAGGGGTTACGATGGTGAACCCGGGGCCACAACCGGCTCGAATCAGGGCAATTTCCCGGGGAGAGGCAACGACCCCATCGATGCCGGATTGTTTGGCCAGCAGCGCCAGACGCGGGACGATCTCTTCAGGGGATTGAGGAATGCCGACTTCCCGAAGCGCCTCGGAGGACATGGAGGTCAGAATGGTGACCGCCAGAAGAAGCGGCCTTGCCGGCCCGTCGCCGCAATGATCGCGCAGCGCCGCAGCGGTTGCAGTCATCATCTCTCGTCCCCCCAGGGCATGCAGATTGAACATCTTCACGCCGAGCCGAGCGGCCTCGACAGCGGCCTTCGACACGGTGTTGGGAATGTCGTGGTATTTGAGATCCAGAAAGACCTCTCCCCCGTTGTCCCGGATCATCCTCACCGCATCCGGACCACAACGGGTGAAAAGCTGCTTGCCGACCTTGAAAAGCCCGACCCGATTCCGCAGTCTGGCCACCCATCGCTCCGCCTCTCCCAAGGTTTCCACATCCAAGGCGAAAATCAGTTTTCTCCGTGCTTTTTCAATCATTTGCCAACCTCGATCATCTCTTTCGCCCGTTGGCAAAAGAGATGAATTCTTTCGACCAGTTCACTCGATTGGACCGCTCCCAGCTCCCGGCGGGCGACCGAGGATTCCATGAAAATGAGTTCGTTGAAGGCATCCGCCAGCAACCTTTCCTTGTCCCCTTCCTCCAACCCCTCCAGATTGGCCAGGATGACCCCGCCATTCAAGGTGCCATCCTCAAAAAAATCAGCATCCCGGAAAACATAGGAATAGGGCTGAGGAACCCCCTGGAGAAAAATGACCACTTCATTATGGAAACGGGGATTGGCCTCCACGATGTTCTGAAACAACAGGGCCAGGGCTTCGTTGAAAATGGCGATCAGGTCCGCAAGATCCCCTTCCGGCTCTTTGGGCGGAGGCAGATCAACCTCCACCGCCCCTTTCTGAACCAGTTGATAGAGGAGTTGGAGCCCTTTGAATTCGCCGCTACCGCACCTGCGGATCACCTGCCGCGCAAAGCCTCCCTCCTCCCGGATAATGGCCAGCAGCCCCTTTTCCGCCTCACTCAAGTCCGGTTTTTCCGCCACGAAGCGGGTTTCCGCCTCAAGTGATTTCAGGGTGCGCATGTACAGGGCGCGTTCATCGATGCGGCGCAATCCTTCCATGATCAGGTTCTGCGTGCTCATGGAAAGACGCACCATCTCATCCTCCAGCAACGACTTGGAAAGAAAGGAAAAGCTCCCCTCTGCGACCTGGAACAGGCCGTAAAGGATATTTTCCACCTGATAGCGGGTGGCCTGCCACAGATCTTTGGCGGAAATCATGCCCCGCTCTACCAGAATTTTCCCGAGAGAAACCTGACTGGTGGAGAAATTGCGGGTGTTTTCAAGGGCTTCGCGGTCAACCCGGCCCAGGCTGTAAAGGACCTCACCCAGATCGTCATCGGGGAAGGTGCTGGTGGCCAGAACAATCTCCCCCATCTGAAAAAAGATCTCCTTTTTCCCCCGGGGGAGATTGAAGCGAAGCACCCCCGTCTTGCGGAACATATTGAAAAAGGAGAGCAGATCCCCCACCGCCAGTTCACCGAGAAAGCCGGCCATAACCGGCTTTCCCTCTCTGGTGGGAACGGTCAGAAAAAGATGCCTGTCGGACCAGGAATCCAGTACCAATTCCGCAGATCCAAGTTCCTTGACAATCCGGTGGGGGAGAGTGAAACGGTTGTTGTCATCCAGTTGCAGTAGGTTCATGGATATCTATCGCCCAGGGAAAGAGTCGACGGAACGGGATAAAAGGTTCATGCCAATCCATCACCGACCATGGCCGCCAGGAGGTCGGCCGCTTCAGTAACGGGCAGCATGCTTCTGGCACCGCTGCGCCGCTCCTGAAGCTCGAATTCTCCGTTCTTCAGGCCCCGTTCCCCGACGGTGACCCGCAGCGGAATACCGATCAGGTCGGCATCCTTGAACTTGCTCCCCGGCCTTTCGTCCCGATCATCGTAGAGCACCTCGATGCCGAGAGCCAGCAGCTCGCAGTAAAGTTTTTCCGCCGCTTCGCGAATCGTCTCCTGGTTGGGATTGACAGCAGTGATTAATACATGGAAGGGAGCGATGGGAAGGGGGAAGATAATCCCGTTGGCGTCGTGGTTCTGCTCTATGGCGGCGGCCACGGTGCGCCCCACGCCGATGCCGTAACAACCCATGATCAGGGTGATCTCCTCCCCCTTGTCGCCCAGAACCGTGGCGCCCATCGCCGCCGAATATTTGCTGCCCAGCTTGAATACATGGCCGACCTCGATCCCCCGCCAGCTCTCCAGTTTCCCGGAGCAGCGCGGGCAGCCGTCGCCGGCGGTGGCCGACCTCAGATCGGCAAAACGCTCCACTTGGAAATCACGGCCCAGGTTGACGCCGCACAGGTGCCAGTCCTTGTCGTTGGCGCCGACAGTGAAATCGGCCATCAGTCGAACTTCCTGGTCGGCCAGGATGCGCATCTTGAGCCCCACCGGTCCGGAGAAACCGGCCGGGCCGCCGGTCAGGGCGAGAACCACCTCCTCGGGGGCCATCTCCACCCAGGTGCATTGCAGCAACCGGCAAAGCTTGATCTCGTTCAGTTCCCGGTCGCCGCGCAGCAGCACAGCCACCTTTTCCCCTTTGTCCGTCTGCATGATCAGGGTCTTGACCAGAGAGGTCACCGGGATGTTCAGATAGGCGGCCACCTCTTCGATGGTTTTGCGGGCCGGCGTCAGCACCCGGCGCAATTCCTGGGACGCAGAAGGCGTCTGTCCAACGGGAGAGGCCAGTTCCGCTTTTTCAACGTTGGCTGCGTAGCGGCAGGAATCGCAGGAAACGATGGCATCCTCTCCCGATTCCGCCAGCACCATGAACTCATGGGAATAGGAGCCGCCAATGGCGCCGGAATCGGCCTCGACGGCCCGGAATTCGAGGCCGCAGCGCTCGAAAATGCGGCAATAGGCCTGAAACATCTTTTCATAGGCGCGGCCTGCCCCTTCTTCGTCCATGTCGAAAGAGTAGGCATCCTTCATGATGAATTCCCGGCCCCGCATCAGTCCGAAACGGGGGCGGATCTCGTCGCGGAACTTGGTCTGAATCTGGTAGACGTTGAGAGGCAACTGCCGGTAGGACTTGACCGTGTTGCGAATGATATCGGTGACCACCTCCTCATGGGTGGGGCCGAGACAGAACTCCGCCTCCTTGCGGTCTTTGAGGCGCAGCAGCTCCTTGCCGTACTTCTCCCAGCGGCCCGACTCCTGCCACAGTTCTCCCGGCACCACCATCGGCATCAGCAGCTCAACGGCGCCGGTCCGATCCATCTCCTCACGGATGATCTGCTCCACTTTGCGCAGCGAACGAAGCCCGAAAGGGAGATAGTTGTAGATGCCGGCGGCCAGTTTGCGGATCATGCCGGCCCGCAGCATCAATTGATGGCTGACGATCTCCGCGTCGGCGGGAGTTTCCTTGGTCGTGGGAAGCAGGTATTGGGAATAGCGCATGGATAATCCTTAAAAAGATTCAGAAAAGGCGCGGAGGCACAGCTGGTCGATATCGGCCGTTTGCAGCGCTCTGGCGGGGCTGTCGTAGCGGAAAATTATCTTATCGAAGGCGCAATTGCAAGGGGCTTGTGACGGCTCGCGGCTATTCCGGCTCGGGATGCCTCCCCAGAGCACGGATATCGATCTCGGTGATACTGACATGGCCGGAACGGACCACGGCGCCGTCGGCGCCAAGGCGGTCATCCTGCCGCGGAGGATCGAGGTCATGGTAGAAACGGTCACCGGCGCGGCGAAAACAGGAGGCGTACCAGGTATGCCCCAGAAAGGCATCAACCATCCGCCAATCGGGACGGGCCACGAAAGGCAGGTTGATGTTCCAGGTTACCGGCCTGCTGAGGAAACCCTCCCCTTCCCGAAACCTCCCGAAAATCCGATCCAGGAGCGTCTCGGTTTGCTCCCTCAGGCGGCCGAGAACGCTTTGGGGCAGGGCACGTTTTTCCAGCCAGTGGCGGAAGCAGACGAGATCGAAATCCTGCGACAGCGCCACCCCCGGCACCGAGGCGATGTTGGCTTCCAGACAGGCACCGATGGTTCCCGATGAAAGAGCGAAACCGATGCCGGTGTTGACGCCGATATTGATTCCTGAAACCACCAGATCGGGACGACGGTCCTCATAGAGGTGATAGATCCCCCAGTTGATGCAATCGGCCGGAGTGCCGTCGAGACAGAAGGCGTTGCGGCCGAAAAGTTTGATCTCATCCACATAGAGATGCCTGAACCGGGTGATCGACTTGCCGGTCCAGCTCTGTTCCTCCTTGGGGACGACGATGGTCAATCGGCCCAGGGCGTCGAGCTTTTCAATGATGAACTCGAAGAGAGGGGAGCGGTGACTGTCGTCATTGGTCAGCAGGATTTCCATTTTATATCTTTCCTCATTGCTCCCGGGATCGGGGCCATTGGGACAATTCCCGGACAATCAGCTCACAAAGCTCCTCCGGCGACCGCTTGCCGCAGGGGATGACGATATCGGCATATTGCCGATAAAGGGGATACCTTTCGCAATACAGGCAGGAGAAATCCTGGCCGGGAGGCCCGGCAATACCGCGAAGGGCGAAATCCCGCACCCGGCGCTGCAATTCAGCCAGTTCCACATGAAGGAAAACCACCGCCCCTTTCCTCTTGAGGTGAGTCATCGCTGCAGGGCTGTAAACAGCGCTGCCGCCGGTCGCCACCACATGCCGGTCACAGTCAAGGGCGACCAGGACCCGCTCTTCGATGCGGCGCAGTTCCAGGTAACCCTGCCGGTCGACGACCTCCTGCAGGGTGCGCCCCTCGGCCTGCTGGATGAGAATGTCGGTATCGACAAATCCCCTGCCGCAGAATTTCGCCAGGACGACCCCGACCGTGCTTTTGCCCGATCCGGGCATGCCGACCAGAATGATGTTGTTGATGTGCGGCAAGGTGCCCATTGGGTTCACTCTTGTAGCGGATAAAGGCTTCTCACCTCGAAAGGGGATTCATAATCAGCCGCCAATGGGCATTCAAGGGGTCCCGGCACCTTGGCCGCATCCTTCACTGCAGAAAGACCACAAAAGCAAAAAACTCATCTTTTTTCATAATACAGTCGCGTAATGCCATCATAAAGCAACATTTTTCCGTTGAAATCAATAAATTGAAAAATGAATTCCAAACGGCTTCGCTCAAGGGTCGACGTCCCCTTATTGACAACCGATTTCGGATCGCCAACCAAATAATAGAGCCACTTGTGTGGATTTTTCCCATTTTTCTGGCTCTCCGAGTAATCGAATGCACCTGAGAAGGATGAGTTTAAGTATTGATCGGAGTTAAATACTGCGGAAAATGTTCCATTTTCTTCAAATGTAAAAAACTGTCTTCCCTTGAATCCGGTTTCCTCTATGGGAACATAATTGCCATATTGATCGAAAAGACCACATACATGCCATGTGCCGACAAGCGCCTCCTCGACCGAAATATTGTCGGCCCACCCCATCGTTTCGTTAATGAAAAAAATTCCCAAAAACATGGTTAAACAAGCTATGTCATTTTTCATCTTCCATCCCCTCAATTCAATTTGAAAATCAGCTTTTCCTGGCAAGTTTTACCGGGGATTTAAATTTGGGAGGTTTCACGGCGAGTACCGCACACCCCAAATGATTAAGAATCGATTCGGCGGTGTTGCCAATGATGAATCCTGCAATTCCGGTACGCGCAACGGTTCCCATGACAACCAGATCGGCCTGCAACTCCTCCGCTAAGGCGACGATCCTTTCCCTGGCCGACCCCTTGGGCAAATGAAAAAGGGGAGAAAGACTGTTGTACGCTTCAGAACCAATCCACTCCCGAAGGGCTTCCCCAAGCCTGCAGAACCCCTTCTGATGGATTATCTGCTCATTTTGAACATGATCGATGATCGACTTCGAGGAAATGTCGCTGCTGGCCCTCAGGGATTTTTCGGCAAAGGCCTCCCAGGCATGGACCAGGTGCAGGGACGCCTTGTTATATAAAGCGACGGAACCGGCCAATGTCAGGATCTGGCGGTTCAGAGGGGCTTCTAACGTCCTCGGATACCGTGGATCGAAATCAACAGCAGCCAGGATGCAGCTGTATCTGGGTTTTTCCGCTGGTTTCATGAGCCACAAAGGGCATGGGCATTCGCGCAGAAGATGCATATCGTCACTGCCGAAAAGCCGTTGCAGAAATCCGGGGTTTTCGGCGACCTTGATCACCAGATCATGCCCATTTCGCAGCACCGAACGAATTACTTCGAGGAAAATCGCGCCCATCCGTACCTCGGTTCTGACCTCCAGGGAGTTCCGGTAGGGCGCGACCATGACTTGGAGGTCGTGGCTGGCAACAGCCATGAGATCCATCCGCTGATTCTCGGGCACCGGGGGAATCACCTCGAGGAGGGTAAGGGTGGCCTGGTTGTCTTTGGCCAAAGAGGCGGCCCGAGCCAGTGACGACGAGGGAGCCACCGTCTTTTCCTTAACGTAAAGAATGTTCTTAAACCGCTTCATCCAATCACCTCACATGTTTTAGGCAAAGCGAAAAGACGCTTTGCCGAGACGCAGCCAAGAACCCGGCAACTATCTTCTAATCAGGAGGCGGGGGACTGGAAACATCCCGGAATCAGTCAGGAGACCCTCCTGCGAAGGGGTCAACCCCGGCTCAATGGGTCCTTCCCCGGGGAAAGATCTTTGTTTTCGGCGAATTCTCCAAGGCTCATCAGATGCACCAGTTTTTCCAGAGCCACGGCAATACTGACACCTTCATTTTCGGGCATTTTCTTCAAGGCGGCGCTCAATGCCTGCTGCATAAGTGGTGGGGTGCGCCCGATCAATTTTTCCCCCGATTCGGTAATGCAGGATTCCACCAGGCGGCGGTCTTTTTTACTGCGTAACCGCCGGACCAGATCCTTTTCTTCCAACCGGTCCAAGATCCCCACCACGGTCCCGGGACTCAGGAAAACCCTTTCCGCCAAATGGGTGACCGTTATCGGGCCATGCTCGCGTATGACCAGCAAACAGCTCAGCTGCGGCCCGGTGATCTGGAAATCGTGTTCCAGCTTCCGGGAATGAATCTCGACGGCGCGTATAATCTGGCGAAGCGATTTTAAAACGTTATATTCAAACTGGTTTGGAACGATTTGCAGAATATGAGTGATTCCAAGGGCGGGACCACCGAGAGGGGAAACAACCTCTTTGTCGTTATTCATGGAATTATCTCCTTTTTCCCTTTTGCGCCTGAAAAATTGACTGAAAACTTCCGCAGGCAGGTTCCGGCGGATAAGGCGAACTGTTTACTGTAAAAGGCCTCCCGTCTCAGGATAAACAAGCTATTGGAAAACCAGGCCTTTGACCCTTTTCGAGTGTTTCCTGGGTTTTTCAAATACTCGCCTATGGTTGAAAAGGTCTGCACTTTTCAGAATCTTCGCGCCGTGCCTAAGGGCGCAGATTCTGGTTTTTCAGGAGCCTGTAGAAGTTAAACACCTTTTGTTGGCGAATCCGGATTTGTGGAAATTCACCCAACAAAATAGATGGAAAGGGCAAACGGATAATTAAATATCGGAGGAATGATCGATTGGCGGGGAACGAGGTGGAAAAGGGCCGGGATAGGCTATTGATGGTGGTATACGACCGAGTTCATATGGCAACGGAAGCCGCCAGGTAGAATCTGCCAAGGAATGGTTGAATTGTGCAGGAGGCAGACAAAGAGGTGCTGAGAAATAGCGGGTGTCAGGATTAAACTTGACAGGAGTGGCATCTGAATCGGGGGCGATGACAGGAGTGACAAGGACATCGTTTGGCTGGAAAAAAATTATCCCCGCCGCACTGTGAATCGGGTAAACCCAGGAAAAACTTAGCAGCAGAACAGAGATCAGCAGACGGGAAATCACTGACCGGCCGGACAAGAAGGCTTTGTTCATTTCTTGTTGACCCTCCGCATCGACTTGCTCCAGACCCTTTCGGAACCCAATTATCGGCGAAGTAAATACCAGGTTTTCCAATTATTTCTATTATATTAAATAGAAAAAGAAAAGTCCATTTCGTTTCAGGCGATATCTTTTTAGAGGGAAGCCAACCCTGGCTGAAAGGTTACAGATAGCAAACTGAAAGGTTCGCTCCAACCCCTTCTGCCCATGTTGAGCTCGGAACTTCTATAATAAATTTAATCTTTCGCAACAGGAAAAAACCGGCACCCTTTAGCACCATCTCATGCTATCATCGATCATAGAAAATTCAGATAATCAATTAAGTCTTTTCGGAAAGCAAATGACCTGTTGCGGACTTCATCGTACGGTTACCAGACATTGGCTTTGGCTTCTGCTGGCATTTCTTTGCACCTGGTATCAAGCCGATACTGTTAGCAAGGAGTTTTCACGGGCAAGCGGTTCATCTCCTCCACTGACATTTCCACCAGAGTTGTGGCCGGAACCTTTAAAAATATCCAGCTAAAAG
>JAAZDE010000013.1 GCA_012512925.1 Desulfuromonadaceae bacterium | reverse complement strand
TTCCCGAAAAGGGAGTGATCGGGGCGGCAGCGCCGAAACCCTGAAGGCGGCGCAAGTCGCTGACAATACGCAGAAAAACAAAACCCGCCCAATAACCGGACGTGGTTAGTGGACGGGTCTGTCTTTTCTAAATGGTGGAGGTGGCGGGAATCGAACCCGCGTCCGAAAGTGTTCCACATCAAGCGTCTACATGTTTAGTCCACGTTTTGGATTTAACCTCTGGAAACTCCCATGGACAGGATTTTTGCGAGGCGATTCCGCTTTGTTCTCGTTCAGGCGGCACGGAACGACCTTCTGAACCAGCCTGCTGAATGACATCTCAAGATCCCCGCAGGCGAGGGATCAGGAGATGCGGCCGCAATTAAGCGGCCAGTGCGTACGAAACGTCGTTGTCGGCGTTTATTGTTTACCGGATTGATAACGGGGCCAACCGGCCTCCCCGACATGCAACCTGTGCTTCCGACCCCCGTCGAAACCTTGTCACCCCCTTAAAATTGTCGAATCATTATTGATCACTCGTCACTGGTTTTTTTACCAGCCACGAGCTGCGAGCCACAAACCAAGAACTGCCTCTTGCTCGTCACCGATCAGTAGTTGCCCTTCCTGGCCTTGTCCATCTCCCGGCGGGCTTCCTTCTCCTTCAAGGTCTCCCTCTTGTCGTGCAGTTGTTTACCCTTGGCCACGCCGATCTCGAGTTTGACCCGTCCATTCTTAAAATAGAGTTTGGTGGGAACCAGAGTCAACCCCTTTTCATCCACCTTCTTGGCCAGGTGATCGATCTCGTGGCGATGCACCAGCAGTTTGCGGGCTCTGAGCGGATCGGGGCTCTCCCGGTTGCTGAATCCATAGGGACTGATGTGCATCTGGTGGACGAACAGCTCCCCTCCCTGGATCCGGCAATAGGAGTCCCGAAGGTTGGCCTTGCCATCCCGCAGCGATTTCACCTCCGGCCCCAGCAGGGCAAGCCCCACTTCCAGCACCTCGGAGATGAAGAATTCGTGAAAGGCCTTCTTGTTGTTGGCGATCAGCTTAATACCCATGGTTCAGCTTTTCCGCGCCGAGGGCCTCCTCTTCCGCTTCATCGGCGGCGCTGAGCACTTCGACCGCCGTCGGCATATAGCGTTCCTTGGGGAGACGGCGGTTCAGGGAGCGGATGGCCAGCAGTGTGGCGGCGAGAGAGAGAAAACCGCCCAGGGCGGACGGGATGTTCGGGTCGATGCCGATCCACCGCCCGGCACTCTGGCCGATGAGGGCGCCGACCACCAGGCCGATCAGCGGCACGATGTAAACCAGGAAAGACGACTGGTAAAAAGCCTTGCTCGTAGTGGCAATCCGCACCCGTTCACCGACCTGGGCCTGGAGCGGGTTGTGGACCTCCACGGTACGGTCACCGTCATCCCGTCCCAAGCTGCACAGATTGGCGGATGCACACCCCTTGCAGGCGCTGCTTTTGCGGCATTGAACCATCGCCACAGAATCGGGCCTCAGTTCAACTATCGTTCCGATTTCTTCAATCATTATAAATCACCTCATCCCCATTATATCCGAACCCCGGTTCCGGGAACAACCACCATAGGGACGTTTTCAAATTTAAAATCGGCTGCCGCCGAAAGCCTCTGCCACATCGCCCTGCCCCGGCTTTTCCTCGGTCCGGAAAGTGATGCGGTTGCGCTCATCGACGAAGATGAGACGGGGCTGATGGGTGAGGGCCTCCCTCCGGTTCATCTCCAGCCAGGTGGCGATAATGACCAGATCCCCGCAGGAAACATGATGGGCGGCGGCGCCGTTGATGCAAATGACGCCGCTGCCGGGCTTGCCGGCGATGGCATAAGTCTGGAAACGGGCGCCGCTGGTGACATTCCACACATCCACCGCCTCAAAGGGAAAGATATCGGCGGCCTCCATGAGACCCCGATCGATGGTGATGCTCCCCTCGTAATGGAGATCGGCGCCGGTGACGGTAGCCCGGTGAATCTTCGATTTCAGCATTTTCCGGGTCATCAGGTTATTTCCTCCCAAAGAATGTGGTTATCGATGAGTCGGGTCCTGCCGACCTGAACCGCCAGCAGCAGGACGGAATCCGCAGTCACCCATTCCATGTCCTGCAGGGTGTCCTGATGGCATATCTGGACGTATTCGATCCGCACGGCCTCTTCCCGACGGATTCTGTCGGCAACGGCCTGGAGGATGACGGCGGCTCGCGACTCTCCGGCCAGCACCAGCCGCCGCGCCAGACGCAGCGAATCGACCAGGGCCAGGGCCTGCCTTCTCTCCTCGGCTTCGAGGTAGACGTTTCGGGAGCTCCTGGCCAGTCCGTCCTTTTCACGGATAATCGGCAGCCCACGAACCTCGACAGCCATATCGAGATCGCGGACCATGCGCCGGATCACCGCCAGCTGCTGGAAATCCTTGCGGCCGAAGAGAGCGATGTGGGGGCGGACGATGTTGAAGAGTTTGCAGACCACCGTGGTCACCCCCCGGAAATGACCGGGACGGCTGCGGCCGCAGAGGTTTTCGGTCAATCCGGAAACGCTGACATGGGTGGAAAAGTCTTCGGGGTAAAGATCCTCCCTTCGCGGCGTAAAGAGAAGATCGACGCCGGCGGCCCGGGCCAGATCGCTATCCCGCTGCAAATCCCGGGGATAGGTTTCGAAATCTTCCCCGACTCCGAACTGGATCGGGTTGACGAAGATCGACAGGGCCAGAATGTCACCGCGACGGCGCCCCTCGTGGAGCAGGGAAAGATGCCCCTCATGCAGATAACCCATGGTCGGCACAAAGGCGATCCGCCTCCCCTGCCGCCGCAGTTTCTCGCACCGCTGGCCCATCATCTTGACATCGCTGATATTTTCCATTTCAGAAGCTGTGCTCCTCGGCGGGGAAGGCCCCTTCCTGCACCTCGCGGACGTAGGTCCCGAAAACCTCGCCCAGCACCTCCGACAGGTCGACGTACTTTTTGACAAATTTGGGAGAAAATTTGTCACAGAGTCCGATCATATCCTGGGTCACCAGCACCTGTCCGCTGCAGTGAACACCGGCGCCGATGCCGATGGTGGGAATATGCAGCTCGGCGGTGATCCGTTCGGCAAGGGCGGCCGGAATCCCCTCCAGTACGATGGAGAAGGCACCGGCCTCCTCGACCGCCCGGGCGTCCTCCAGAAGGCGCCGCGCCTCCTCTTCCTTCCGCCCCTGAACCCGGTACCCACCCATGCGATGCACCGACTGGGGGGTGAGACCGACATGCCCCATGACCGGGATATCTATGTCGACCAGGGCGCGGATGGTGTCGCGCATGGCCACCCCACCCTCCAGCTTGACCGCATGAGCGCCCCCTTCCTTGACCAGTCTGCCGGCATTCAGTCGCGCCGAAGGCAGATCGACCTGATAGGACAGGAACGGCAGGTCGGCCACGACCAGCGCCTTTTCCGTGCCCCGCACCACCATGCGGGTGTGGTAGATCATCTCCTCCAGGGTCACCGGCAAAGTCGTGTCGTACCCCGCCACCACGGTGCCGAGCGAATCACCGATCAAAATGATGTCGATGCCCGCTTTGTCGAGCAGCCGGGCCATGGGGTAGTCGTAGGCGGTCAGCATGGTGATTCTGACGCCTTCTTCGTATTGACGCCGGATGTCGAGAACAGTCTTGGCTTTTTTCATCCTTTTTCCTCCTTGCCTGCTCCGCAAAGCAAAAAAGCCCTCCGGATAGGTTCCGAAAGGCTCCAAAAAGACTGGCGGCGACCGGGCATGACAGCCCGGGTCCTCAATCCATCGACCTTCCGTCCCGGTCCGTCGGATCCAGGCGGCTTATGGTGAACTGGAAAATTGTCTTGATCTGTTACGGCTCCGGCACGAGTTCCGGGCCAAAATCTGAAATCCGTTTTTCAGGACTTCCCTGATGGAAAATATAGCACAGACCAATCCGGATGTTAAAGAAAAGGTTTCACCGTCGCTCATGAAAGGGAATTGTAGAAGCGTTCATATTGGTCGAGCCGGACCATGTCGGCCAGAGATTTGCGATCCTTAGCCTGAATGGAATCCCTGGCTGGATAACCGAGGGTGATAATCAGTCCGATGCGCTTTGCAACCGGAACCCCCAGCAGGGTCTTCGCCTTGTCCTGCTGAAACCAGCCGATCAGGCAGGTTCCCAATCCTTCCTCCGCGGCCTGCAGGCAGAAATGTTCGGCGGCGATGCCGACATCGAACAGCGGGAAATCCCGCTTCTTGATGAAGCCGCCGAGACGGGAGGTAAAATTGGCCGGTTCGATGACCACCACGATCAGCAGAGGGGCCTGTTTTGTGAAATGGTTCAGGGGCAGCCAGCGGTCGGAGGTCAGGTCGGCGAGGCGATTCTTAATTTCCGGGTCACCGACAACGATGAAGGTCCAGGGCTGGGCGTTGCAGGCCGAAGGAGCCAGCCGCGCCGCCTCCAGGCAGCGCTGCAGCTTTTCCGGCGAAACCGGATCGGGGAGATAATCACGGACGCTGTAACGCTTTCGCACCAGGGAAAGGAAACTCCCCTCGGCCATGGCTTATCCCTTCCCGCCATTTCCGGCGGGTGGTTTGCGCCAGGTATAGATCCGCACCGGCGGAATATTGAGGGCTTCCACGGCGACCAAGGGCTGCCCCAGGACCTCCTGCCCCAGATCAGCCACTTTGCCGCGAACCTGATAGGCGACGAAACAGCCGCCGGGGGCCAGGGAATCCCAAACCTCCTGAATGATCCGCCGCCCCAGGGAGGGAGGCATGGTGGAGAAGGGAATCCCCGAAATGACCGCATTGGGCGCCGAAAGCCCATGGCGGGTCAGAACTTCCCGGATATCCTCGGCGCTCCCCTGGTGAACCACGAGCCGGGAATCCGCGTTTGAACTCACCACCTCGACAAAATCGGGGTTGATTTCAATGGCCAGAAGCCTCCCCTCCTTCGGCAGAGCCTTGAGGAACGCCTTGGTGGTACCGCCGGTGCCGGGGCCAAGTTCCACAACCACTGATGCCTTGCCGACATTAGCGGTTTCGACCAGCTTCTTTTCCAGAAATCGGGAACTGGGAATGACTGACCCGACCAATTCAGGATGGCGCAAAAAACCCTGGAAGAAGATCACCGCCCTTTGCCGCCACGACAGCATCTGCAAACCGTTTACCTTGTCCATATGAGAATAAATGCCCCTTTCTGCACACCTCGGTTATTCGACGGCCTCACCCGCAAACCGTCCAGCCCATTTCACCTGTCGCCCTGAGTCCGGCAACCTCTTCCGACTCAATCTCCAAGGCGGCAGTTCATTCGTAGTATCATCGTTTTGGTCGAATTTCCAACCAACACCCTGCGCGACAAAACCCCCGGCGAAGGGAAGATGTCTTGTTGCGGAAGCAGTCACCCCCGGCGCAAAGCGGCTTTCATCTCCTGAATGGCCTGCGCCGGATCGTCAGCTCCGAATATCGCCGATCCGGCCACCAGCACCTCGGCGCCGGCTTCGGCGATCTCCCGGCAGTTGTCCAGTTTTACTCCGCCGTCCACCTGCAGCTCGATTCGGCCGGCAAGACCCCGCTCTTCGATCAACCGCCGCAGTCGGCCGATTTTATCGAGGGCGCGCGGGATGAACTGTTGACCGCCGAAGCCGGGGTTGACCGACATGATGAGGACCATATCCAGTTCATCCAGTACTTCCTCGATAGCGCAGAGAGGAGTATGGGGATTGAGGGAAACACCGGCCCTGACGCCGAGATCGCGGATCGCCTGCAGGGTGCGGTGCAGATGGACGCAGGCTTCGGCCTGCACCGTCAGGTAGTCGGCGCCGGCCTTGGCGAATTCCTCCAGATAGCGTTCCGGATTTTCGATCATCAGATGAACGTCCAGGGGAAGCCGGGTTACCGGCCGCAGTGCCGCCACCACCACCGGCCCGATGGTGAGATTGGGAACGAAATGGCCGTCCATGACATCGACATGGATCCAATCGGCTCCCCCCTCCTCGACCCGCCTCACCTCCTCGCCGAGACGGGCGAAATCGGCGGAAAGGATGGAAGGGGCTATCTTGCATTCTTTGTTCATGACGGCTCCAGGTCGTTGATTTTTTTATCGAACCGCAATCTGCACCGCGCCTTGGGTGTCGATCCTGCCAAAGACATGTTCCGGGCGGAGCTGATGAATTCCTTTTACGTGGCGAATCGACCCGGTCACGGCGCGAATAACGATGCTGTGGGTGGTCACCCCCCCTTGCCGGTCGAAATGGACCCCTTCGAGAAAGGAACCGCCGGTGATGCCGGTGGCGGCGAAAAAAGCGTCCTCGGAGCGGACCAGATCGTCAAGGCTCAGCACCCGGCCGGCATCCTCCCCTTCCAGGACGGCCAGAGCCTGCCGCTCGTAATCCTTCTGGGGCGCCCTTCGCCCCTGCATGCCGCCGCCGATGGCCTTGACCGCCGCTGCGGCGATGACGCCCTCCGGCGTGCCTCCGATTCCCATCAGCACATCGATGCCGGTACCGGGAATGGCCGCCATCACCGCCCCCAGGACATCCCCGTCGCTCTGCAGCGAAATGCGCGCGCCCGCCTTGCGGATATCATTAATCAAACCTTCATGGCGTGGCTTGTCAAGAACAAAAACGGTCAGATCGGAAACCGGCCGCCCCAGGGCGTCGGCGATGCGATGAAGATTCTCCGTGGCGGAAAGGGTAATGTCGATGACCTCCGCCGCTTCCTTTTCGACCACGATCTTGTCCATGTAAAGGGAAGGACCGGGCGCCCAAAAGCTGCCCCGCGGAGCGACGGCAATCACGGCGATGGCATTGGGACGGCCAAAGGCCAGAAGGCGGGTCCCCTCCACCGGATCGACAGCCACGTCCATCTGGGGCGGGCAGCCGTTCCCGACCCGTTCGCCGTTGAAAAGCATCGGCGCCTCATCCTTCTCACCCTCGCCAATGACCACGAGACCGTCCATTTCGATGTGCTGAAGCACCGCCCGCATGGCATCCACAGCGGCACCGTCCCCGGCCTCCTTGTCCCCCGTACCCATGAAGCGGGCGGCGGAAAGGGCCGCGGCCTCGGTGACCCGGACCAGTTCCATTCCCAGATTGCGAAAAACACGATCAGGCATAATTCTCTCTGCTCCTTGAGGAATGCTCTCAGGTCACACCATAGGCTGGGCGGGAATTTTTGAATTTTCCTTCAAACAGCCTTTTCAATCAAGGGTTTTTCCAAACCAACCCATGAACTCCATCAGCCCCGCAGTGTTTCGGCAAGAGCGGCGAACTCTTCAATTTCCAGGGTTTCTCCGCGGCGCTGGGGGTCGATGCCGGCGACACGGATTCTTTCATTTAAATCTTCTGCGGCAAAACCGGCCCCTTTAAGGGAGTTGAACAGGGTCTTGCGACGCTGGCAAAAGGCTCCCCTGACCACTCGGCCAAAAAATATTTCGTCACCAACGGAAACGCGGGGCCGGGCAAGAGGGGAAAGGGCCAAAACCACCGATGCCACCTTGGGAACCGGATAAAAGGCCTGGGGGGAAACCTGGGTCACTACCTCGGCATCGAAATACTGGCGGCAGAAGACCGACAGAATACCGTAATCCTTGGTGCCGGGAGAAGCGCAGAGGCGGGCGCCAAATTCTTTCTGGAACATCAGCACCAATTTCCGGAACAGGAAGCGGTTTTCGAGAACCTTGAAAAAAATGGGACTGGAAATGTGGTAGGGAAGATTGGCGACCAGAGTGTATGGAGGATGGGTGAGTAAACCGGGCCAGTCGAGTTCCAAGGCATCACCGGTATGGATGATCAGACGAGGCTCGTGGCGGGATTCGAGAGTGGCGGCCAGATCGACATCGATTTCCGCCACATGGAGTTCCTTACAGAAGGGAAGCATCCGCCAGGTCAACACCCCCAGCCCGGGACCGATCTCAAAGACCCGTTCACTGTCAACCAATCCGGCGGCGGTCACAATCCTCTCCACCACCACCGGATCCCTGAGGAAATTCTGGCTGAAACATTTTTTGGGGCGCATCGTCACCGTGATTTCCCCTGATCGGAGGGAAGACCGCGCGCTGGCCGCCGCCAACGGGAAATCTTGTACCGTTTCACTACCGGCATCGCCTTGAGGGTCAGAAAATAGGCCAGCAAACCGAAGACCACCGCGAAAATCAAGCTGCCCAGACACAGAGGCACGATCACGCCCCAACTGAGATGTCTGACTACCTCCCAACTCAGTTCCGTCGGCAGGCGGAGCCTTTTCCAGCCCAGCAGATAACGGCCCAGTTCATATTCAAACCCATAAATAAAAGGAGCGGTCACCGGATTGGTGATAAAAACCCCCAAAGCGGCGGCGATCTTGTTCTTCCTCAGCAGGGCGGCGACAAAAATGGCGATGAGGATCTGCGCCCCCATGGTGGGGGTCATGCCGATAAAAATGCCCAGCGCCATCCCCTCGGCGATTTCCTCGGGGGCTCCCCGCAAGCGGATAAAACGGATATAAAAAAGTTTAAACTGCCGGGGCAGAGACCATTGTCGCCACATAGATTCAAAAACTTGTCAAACTCGATGGAATGTTGCCGAATCCAGACTCCATTGGGCCAGAGCATTGACTTCCAGCCCATCCGCGCCACCACGGTGCAGATAAAAATCACCGGCCACCGCCAGCATGGCGGCATTGTCCCCGCATAAATCTGCGCTTGGGAAATGAACCTCGAAACCATGTTCTTGGGCAAGAAAGCGGAAACGCTCACGCAGCCCGCGGTTGCAGGCCACACCCCCCGCCACCACCACCCGCTGCAGGCCGGTCCGCTCCACAGCGCGAAGGGTTTTGACCGTCAGCACCTCGACCGACGCCTCCTGGAAGGCGGCGCAGATGCGTCGAATCTCAGCGTCTGAAGGCGCAGCTCCGAGCCGGCGGACATAGTTGAGCACAGCCGTCTTGATGCCGCTGAAGCTGAAATCGAGATTGTCCTGATGAAGCAGGGGCCGGGGGAAGACCAGTCCGGCGGCATCCCCTTCGGCGGCCAGCCGGTCGATGACCGCGCCGCCCGGATAACTCAGCCCCAGAAGCTTGGCCACCTTGTCGTAGGCCTCCCCGGCGGCATCGTCGAGGGTGCGGCCAAGGGTCTGGTATCGACCGATCCCCTCCACCCGATAGATATGGGTGTGGGCACCGGAAACGGCCAGAGCCAGAAAGGGAAATGAAACCTCCTTTTCCAGAAGTACGGCCAGGATGTGACCTTCCATATGATGGAGCCCCACCCAGGGGATCCCCAAGGCGAAGGCCATCGCCTTGGCGGTGGAAAGTCCGACAAGCAGAGCGCCGATCAAACCGGGGCCGCGGGTCACGCAGACCCCTTCCAGATCGTCAACCGTCACCTCCGCCTGCCGCAAGGCCTCCTGAATAACGACGGCGATCCCTTCCATATGCTTTCGGGAGGCCAGCTCCGGGACCACGCCGCCATAGCGGGCATGGACATCGATCTGGGAGGTCACCACATTGGCGAGGATTTTCTTCCCATCCCGCACCACCCCGGCGCTGGTCTCGTCACAGGAGGTTTCAAGGGCCAGAACCAGCATTTTCAGACCATCAACCGGGTCATAGCAGATTGGCGGCCAGTTCCGCCAGCGGGGAACGCTCCCCCTTGGCCAGGGTCACATGTCCGGCGATCTCCTCGTTGCGGAATCGGACCACCACATAGTTGAGACCGTTGCTGGAGGAATCGACATAGGGGTTGTCGATCTGGTGCGGGTCCCCGGTCAGGACGATCTTGGTCCCTTCGCCGGCGCGGGTGATGATGGTCTTGATTTCATGGGGGGTGAGGTTTTGGGCCTCGTCGACGATCAGGTACTGCTTCGGGATCGAGCGACCGCGGATGTAGGTCAACGCCTCGATCTGCATGATGCCCATATCCACCAGTTCCTTGTAGCCCCGTTTCTTTTTTCCCTGGTTGTCGACGCTGTCCAGCAACAGATCGACATTGTCGAAGATCGGCTGCATCCAGGGGGATAATTTCTCTTCCAGATCGCCGGGAAGGAAACCGAGGTCCTTACCCATGGGGAAGACGGGGCGGGAAACCAGCAGGCGGCTGAAACGGTTCTCGTCGGCCACCTTGAGAAGTCCGGCGGCGATAGCCAGCAGGGTTTTTCCCGTGCCGGCCTTGCCGTTGAGGGTCACCAGCTGGATTTTATCATCCAGAAGCAGATCAAAGGCGAAACGCTGTTCCCGGTTGCGCGGCTGAATCCCCCAGATTCCGTCTTTGGGGAAAGTCGCCAGCGGCAGCAGTTTGCCGACCGAAGCGTGGTATCGGGTCAGGGCTGTGTGACTCGCATTGGCCTTGTCGATCAGGGTGACGCACTGGTTGGGTGACAGATTGGAATCCTCCCCCACCTCCAGATACCCCTGGCCAAAAAGTCGGTCGACCTCGTTCCCATCCATGACCATTTCGGCGGTCCCGGTATAGAGATCCTCCAGGGACACCTTGTCCGATTCGTAATCCTCCGCCTTCAGACCGAGGGCATCGGCCTTGATGCGGAGGTTGGTGTCCTTGGTGACGAAAATGACCGGAAATTTGGAGAGGCTCTGCATCTTCATAGCCACCGCCAGAATCCGATTGTCGGCCCGATCCGATCTCAAATCGGGGGGCAGTCTGTGAAGGGATTCCTCGGAACATTTCTCCACCCTGAGCATCCCTCCCCCTTCCAGCGGGGCGCCTTCCATGAGGGGATTCTTCTGCCGGAGGGCGTCCAGCAGACGGGATACATGACGGGCGTTGCGCCCCGTCTCATTCTGGTCCTTTTTGAAGCCGTCGATCTCCTCGATAACGGTGATCGGCAGGATCAGGTCGTTGTCTTCAAATCTGAACAGAGATTGGGGATCATGCAGGAGAACATTGGTATCCAGAACATAGGTTTTTTTCATCACAGGGTCCCTTCCATCCCGTCCCAAAAAGCAACCGGATTCAAAAAAACAAAGATTATGAGCTTAGAAAAAAAGACGAACAGAAGGTCCGTCTTTTTTCGCCCCCAATAATTCAAAAAGATTCAAAACCTGGCCCGCTTTTTCAGAGATTCGACCCGGTCGGTCTTCTCCCAGGTAAATTCCGGAAGCTCCCTGCCGAAATGGCCGTAGGCGGCTGTTTTCCGGTAAATCGGACGCAGTAGGTCGAGAGACTTGATAATCGCTGCCGGCCGCAGGTCGAATTCTTCGCGGATCAGTTCGGCGATACGATTGGGAGCGATCTTGCCGGTGCCGAAGGTCTGAACCATGACCGAAATCGGCTCGGCAACCCCGATGGCATAGGCGATCTGCACCTCGCATTTATCGGCGAGCCCGGCCGCCACGACGTTCTTGGCGATGTAGCGACCCATATAAGAGGCGCTGCGGTCCACCTTGCTTGGATCCTTGCCGGAAAAGGCGCCGCCGCCGTGGGAACCGAGGCCGCCGTAGGTATCGACGATGATCTTGCGACCGGTCAGACCGCAGTCCCCCATGGGGCCGCCGACCACAAAACGGCCGGTGGGGTTTATGAAATAACGCGTCCGGTCATCGATAAGTTTGGGGGGAATGACCTTCTTGATCACCTCCTCGATGATCGATTCGCGAATGGTCTCATAGGTGACATCGGGATCATGCTGGGAAGAAACAACGACCGTATCGACCCGCACGGGGAGACCCATTTGGTATTCGACGGAAACCTGGGATTTCCCATCGGGACGCAGAAACGGGACGATACCCTCGCGACGCACATCGGCCAGACGCTTGGTCAACTGGTGCGCAAACATGATCGGCATCGGCATCAGTTCCGGGGTCTCACGGCAAGCATAGCCGAACATGATTCCCTGGTCCCCCGCCCCCTGCTCCTTGAACAGACCCTGCCCCTCGGTGACCCCCTGGGAAATGTCGGGAGACTGCCTCCCCAGAGAAACCATGACGGCGCAGGTGTCGCAATCAAATCCCATGGCGGCGTCGTCGTATCCAATATCCCGGACAACGCTCCGTACCAGATCGGGGATTTCGACATAGCCCCTGGTTGTCACCTCGCCGGCGACCAGAGCCATCCCCGTGGTAACCAGCGTTTCACAGGCCACCCGGGAAAAAGGATCCTGTTTGATCATTTCATCCAGAACGGCATCGGAAATCTGATCGGCGATCTTGTCGGGGTGTCCCTCGGTCACCGATTCAGATGAAAAAATGAACTCCGTCATCCCCATGGGCAGTAAATCTCCTTTCACATTGGATCAGATTGCAGGGCATTGGCGCCCGGCACTTTAAATCGGCTGAAAAAACAAGCGAACACGCCTGGACAGGACCCTTCCGGCTCGCCAGCATATAATTTAAACGACACAAAAACAAGTTATTCGATCACCGCTTCAGATCCGGGAAACCCGGGAAAGATCCGGGAAACGCCGCAATACTTCCTTCTCCAGGTATTCCCTGGATTCCTCCGCCGTGCCAAGGTTCAGCAGGGCGGACACCAGTTCCTCCGCATCCCGGTAGCTGAATTCCCGGATGACCCTTTTGACAATGGGAATGGCGTAGGCATTCATCGACAATTCCTCGAAACCCAACCCCATCATCACCGGCGCATAAAGCGGATCCCCGGCCATCTCCCCGCAAACCTCGCAGGGTATGCCGGCTTCAGCGGCCGTGCGGGCTATCATCCTCAACATCCGCAGCACGGCGGGGTGCAGAGGCTGGTAAAGGTAGGCGACATTCTGGTTGCCCCGGTCAACCGCCATGCAGTACTGGATCAGATCGTTGGTACCGACGGAAAAAAAATCGGCCTCTTTGGCCAGGAGATCGGCGATCATCACCGCCGCCGGGGTTTCCACCATAATGCCTACAGGAATTCCGTCGTCGAAGGGAATACGCTCGGCGCGCAGTTCTTCCTTGGCTTCTTCCAGGCAGGCCCGGCAGGCCCGCAGTTCCACCAGGCTGGAGATCATCGGAAACATGACCCGCGCCCGGCCGTAATGGGACGCCCTCAGGATGGCCCGCAGCTGACCTTTGAAAAGGGCGGTTTCCCGCAGGGAAAAACGGACCGCGCGCAATCCCATGGCGGGGTTGGTTTCCCGTTGATAGTTTTCTTCGGCAAGGATCTTCTCCCCGCCGATATCGAGAGTGCGGATGGTAATGGGATGAGGTGCCATCTTTTCCACCACCTCCCGCAGATCGCGAAACTGTTCATCCTCATCGGGGAGGGAAGTACGCCCAAGAAAAAGGATCTCTGTGCGGTAGAGCCCCACCCCTTCCCCCCCATGACTGAGGGCCGAATTCGCTTCACCAGGAAACTCGATATTGGCGCGCAGAAACACCCTCTTGCCATCCGGGGTTGCCGCGGGCAGATCGCGAAGTTGAGCCAAACTGGTCTCGAGATAGTCCAGGGTCTGTTTCTTGACCAGGTACTCCTTGAAGGTCTCGTCACTCGGGTTGATGATGACCATCCCGTTGGTGCCGTCAATGATCACCGGCATCCCGTTGGGGACCATCGCCGTGAAGTTGCCCAGACCGAAAACCGCCGGAATGCCCATGGAACGAGCCAGAATGGCGGTGTGGGAGG
>JAAZDE010000129.1 GCA_012512925.1 Desulfuromonadaceae bacterium | reverse complement strand
TTGCAACAGTACGTCATTCTCAGCCGATGCTCTCCCTGGAAAACGCCCTCACCCTGGGGGATCTCCGCGACTTTGACGCCCGTGTCAAGCGGCTCCTCAAGTCTTCCCAGCCCATCAACTATTTCTGTGAACTGAAACTGGACGGCCTGGCGGTGGAACTGGTTTACCAAAGTGGCAAACTGGTCGTCGGCGCCACCCGCGGGGACGGCGTCAACGGCGAAAAGATCACCGAGAACCTGCGCACCATCCGCCAGATCCCTCTCTTTCTAAAGGAGGGGGCGCCGGAACGGATCGAGGTGCGCGGGGAAGTCTACATGGATCTGGCCGATTTCCGCAAACTGAATGAAGAGCGGGAAAACAACGGCGAGGCGTTTTTCGCCAACCCCCGCAACGCCGCCGCGGGCAGCCTCCGCCAGCTCGATTCGGCGGAGACCGCACGCCGCCCCTTGAAAATCTTCTGCTACGGGATCGGGGAGTGTTCGGAAAAGGGTTTCGCCACCCAGTCCCAGATGCTGCAAAAACTCCGCGAATGGGGGCTGCGGGTCAACCTGGAGCGGAGCCGTATCGCTCACGGCATCGAGGAAGTCGCCCTTTTCCATGAAGAGGTCCTGGCCCTTCGCGAGGAACTTCCGTTTGAAATCGATGGCATCGTCGTTAAAGTCGACCGCCTCGACCTGCAGACCCAACTCGGCGCCACCAGCCGGGCCCCGCGCTGGGCCATCGCCTGGAAATTCCCGCCGCGCCAGGCGGAGACCGTAATCGAGGAGGTGCGGCTGCAGGTCGGCCGCACCGGAGCGATTACCCCCGTGGCCAAGTTGACCCCGGTCAAGGTGAGCGGCGTGACGGTCTCCAGCGCCAGCCTTCATAACTGGGACGAAATCGGCCGCCTCGACATTCGCCAGGGGGACCATATCATCATAGAAAGGGCCGGCGATGTCATCCCCTATGTGGTCAAATCCCTCCCCGAAAAACGCACCGGTCGGGAAGAGGCGATCCCTCTGCCCACGACCTGCCCGGTCTGCGGCAGTCCGGCGGCGCGCCTCGAAGGGGAGGTCATTCCCCGCTGCCAGGGTCTCGACTGTCCGGCGCGGCTGCGGGAGACGCTGAAGCACTTCGCCTCCCGCCACGCCATGGACATCGACGGCCTGGGGGAACGCTACATCGACCAGCTCCTCAGGCTCGGCCTGGTCAAAAGCGTGGCCGATCTCTACTCCCTGACCAAGGAGGACCTCTTCCGATTCGACCGGATGGGAGACAAGCTGGCCGAAAACCTCCTGGCCGCCATCGCCGCCAGCAAGAAGCGTCCTCTGGCCTCCTTCCTCCACGCCCTCGGCATCCGCCATGTCGGCGTACACCTGGCCAGGATCCTCGCCAGTCACTTCGGCTCCCTGGAATCCCTGGCCAAGGCGTCGCGGGAAGAACTCACCGCCATTCACGAGATCGGCGACCAGGTGGCCGACAGCATCGTCCGCTTCTTCCAGTCCCCTCACAATCTGGCCATTCTCAAACAGCTGGAAAAGGCGGGCGTGATACCGGAAGCCGGGGAGAAAAAAGGGGAAACCCCTCTGACCGGCAAAACTTTCGTTTTCACCGGAGCCTTGAACCGGCTCACCCGTCAGGAAGCTGAGGCGATGGTTCTGGAACGGGGGGGAAGAGCTGCCGGAGCGGTGAGCAAAAAAACCACTTACGTGGTGGCCGGCGAAGAGGCCGGCAGCAAATACCGGAAGGCGGTGGAACTGGGGGTTCCCATCCTGAGCGAACAGGAGTTTATGGAAATGATGGAGAGTTAGTCCCTTGCCATTGGTTGCCGGACTGTCATTGGACCGGCAAACAGGAACCGCCGGCACTTGACAGGGGACCAATGACCGCTGCCGTTTTTTATTCCTCCAGCAGCCGCAGGATCTGGTCGGTTTTTGCCCTCATCAGCCGCTCATCACCGCGCGCTTCCACATTGAGGCGCAGGATCGGCTCGGTGTTGGAGCTGCGCAAGTTAAAGCGCCAGTCGGCAAACTCGACGCTCAACCCGTCGGTGCGATCGATCACCCCACCGGGGAAAGCAGCCTCCACCCGCGCCAAGGCGCCACAGGAATTGGCCACCCTGCGGTTGATTTCTCCGGAAACAGGGAACATTCCTATTCTCTCCCCCACCAGGGCCGACAAGGGCCTGTCCTTCGTCGACACCAACTCCGCCGTCACCAGCCACGGGATCATACCGCTGTCGCAGTAAGCGAACTCGCGGAAATAGTGATGAGCGCTCATCTCCCCACCGTAGACCGCATCCTCCCGCCGCATCCGCTCCTTGATGAAAGCATGTCCGGTCTTGCTTTGGATGGGAACCCCGCCGAGATCTGTGACGATGGCGATGGTGTTCCAGGTGAGCCGAGGGTCATGGATGATGGCGGCGCCGGGGTTTCTTTTCAGGAACATCTCGGCCAGCAGACCAACCATGTAATATCCTTCGATGAAATTCCCCCTTTCATCGAACAGAAAACAACGGTCGAAGTCGCCGTCCCAGGCGACGCCGAAATCGGCGCCGTGGCGGCGGACCGCCTCCGAGGTCACGGCCCGGTTTTCCGGCAGCAGGGGGTTGGGAATGCCGTTGGGAAAGGTCCCGTCGGGTTGATGCTGAAGGCGGATGAATTGGAAGGGAAGTTTTTCCGCCAGCCGATCAAGGACCGGGCCGGCGCAACCGTTGCCGCTGTTGACCACAATCTTCAGCGGTTTCAGGCGGGAGGAATCGACAAAGCCGAGCAGATGATCGAGGTAGGCGGCGCGATGATCCAACTCCCGCCGTCTTCCCTCGACCGCACTCGGCGCGAAGTTTCCCTTTTCCGCCAGGCGGCGGACAATGTCGAGACCGCTGTCGCCACTGATCGGCCGGGAACCCTCGCGAACCAGTTTCATCCCGTTGTAGTCGGCGGGATTGTGGCTGGCGGTCACCATGATGCCGCCGGCCATCTCGAAGTGAAAAGTGGCGAAATAGACCTCCTCGGTGCCGCACAGGCCGATGTCGAGGACCTCAGCACCCCCTTCCATCAAACCCTTTGACAGGGAATGAGCAAGAGCTTCGCTGGTCAGCCGGATATCCCGCCCGATCACCACCCGCTTCGGACCCAGCCAGTCCGCGTAGGCCCGCCCGATTCGCCAGGCAATCTCCTCGTTCAGTTCCTCCGGCACCCGGCCGCGAATGTCATAGGCTTTGAAGCAGGTTAAATTCATATTTCACCGTCCGTACTTATCCTCAAAGCGAACGATGTCATCCTCGCCGAGATAGCTCCCCGACTGGACCTCGATCAACTCCAGGGGAATCCTGCCGGGGTTTTCCAGGCGATGCCTGGTGCCCAGAGGAATGAAGGTGCTCTGGTTTTCCGACAGCATGATTTCCCGGTCGTCACAGATCACCCTGGCCGTTCCCTTGACCACCACCCAGTGTTCGGCGCGATGATGATGCATCTGCAGGGACAGGGTGGCGCCGGGGTTGACGGTGATCCTTTTGACTTGGAAACGCTCTTCGTGATCCACCGTCTGATAGCTCCCCCAGGGACGATGGACTTTGACATGCCCGAAAAATTCCGCTCTTCCCTCTTTTTTGAGTTGCTCGGCGATCTCCTTGACCCGCTGCGCCTGATCCCGGTCAGCCACCAGCACGGCATCCGGGGTTTCCACCACCACCAGATTCCTCACCCCCACGGCAGCCACCAGCCGGCTGTGGGACTGGAAGAGATTTTCATGGCAGTCCCGGGCGATGACATCGCCCCTCATGACGTTCCCATCTCCGTCCGGGCACCCCATCGCCCACAGGGCCTGCCAGGAACCGACATCGTCCCAGCCGGCGTCGAGGGGAACCACGACGCCCCGGGAGGTTTTCTCCATAACGGCATAGTCGATCGACTCCGCCCGGCAGGAGGAAAAGGTTTTATCGTCGAGGCGAATAAAATCGAGGTCGGTCTGCGCTCCCGACAGGGCGCCGCGACACGACTCCAGGATGTCGGGGCAGAGCCGTTCCATCTCTGCCAGAATGATGGAGGCCTTGAACAAAAACATGCCGCTGTTCCAGGTATATTGGCCACTTGCCAGGTATTTCTGCGCCGTGACCTGATCAGGCTTTTCGACAAACATCTCCACGGCAAAGGCGGCGGGAATTTCCACCCGGTTCCCGGTCGTCCCGACCCGGCCCCCTTTGCGGATATAGCCAAAACCGGTCTCGGGCCGGTCGGGGACGATGCCGAAGGTGACCAGCGCCCCTTCTCCGGCAAGAGGAACCGCGCTTTCCATGGCTCTGGCAAAGGCCGCCATGTCGGAGATCACGTGATCCGAGGGCATGATCGCCAGGATCGGATCTTCCCCGTTGGCAGACGAATGGAGAGCGGCCACCGCCACCGCCGGGGCGGTATTGCGCCCCATCGGCTCGAGGATGATGGCCGAAGGACGGCGGTCGATCTGCCGCAACTGCTCGGCGACGATGAAACGGTGGCTCTGGTTGCAGATCACCAACGGCGCACCTTCATCGGTTACTCCCCGCAGCCGCAGCGCGGTGTTCTGCAGCAAGGACCGATCATCGATCAGGGGTAGAAGCTGTTTGGGGTACTCCTGGCGGGACAGCGGCCAGAGGCGGGTTCCGGACCCACCGGAAAGAATGACGGGGACAATCATACAGGTTCCCTTTTGGCGAAAAATTGCCGAGAAAAGAAAAAATACCAATCGCGTCGATATAATAACGATTTTCCGGCATTCAGTCCACACATACAAAAATTGAATGCACCTTTCTGCCGGCACCGCAAACGACCTATTCTTTCCCTGGTTTGCCGCAACTGCTCAGCGACGGTTCTGCCATTTTTCAACAAGGAGTCACTGGATGAGCTTGGCAAGACGAATTTTTTAGCAAATTGGCAGCAAAACCGGGAGAAATAAAAAAGGCACCCAAGAGAAAAACTCTCAAGTGCCTGTTTTTATTGGCACGCCAGGAGGGACTCGAACCCCCGGCCTACGGATTAGAAGTCCGTTGCTCTATCCATCTGAGCTACTGGCGCTGGTCGGGGCGAGAGGATTTGAACCTCCGACCCCCTGCTCCCAAGGCAGGTGCGCTGCCAGGCTGCGCTACGCCCCGAAAAGATAAATTTTCTAACACAGGCAGGGACTTTCTGCAACTGAAAAGCCACTTTCAGCCTGTTGGGAAGCCAGACCACCGGAACAAAATTTTCCTCAGGATTCTGGGAGGGAAACGGAAAAGGGTAACCCCATCGTCTGTATCCCTTCCAGAAGTGATTCCCCCTTGAACGGGATACCGCTTTTAATTGACCCTGGGAAGAGGAAAACTTGGTTCGTCCACCGGATTTTGATATTCTTGCCGATATTCGGTGATTTTTCCCAGGAGAAGCGAAATTCGATGACTACGAACATATCCACCAACGAGGAACAGGAAACGGCGCAAAGCCTGCTTCGCATCGTCCGTGACTTCCACGAGGAAATCCACCAGGACACATCGGTTTATCCAAACATCCATCTTGACAGCACCTTCGACCACGATCTGGGTTTCGACAGCCTCTCGCGGATGGAACTCCTGGCCCGCGTCGAAAAACATCTCGGCGTTGTTCTGCCGGAATCGCTGTTCGCCGAAGCCGACACCCTGCGCGACCTTCTGCGCGCCGCACTGATCGCCGCTAAAACCTCGATCCAGCGACCCCTACGCGAAGGCCCTGAAGTAGGGCCTGCCGCGGTGAC
The DNA here is from genome assembly GCA_012512925.1 of Desulfuromonadaceae bacterium. Taxonomy (GTDB): domain Bacteria; phylum Desulfobacterota; class Desulfuromonadia; order Desulfuromonadales; family JAAYDE01; genus JAAYDE01. Next base: position 9,589 of record JAAZDE010000129.1, on the reverse strand, counting down.
ATCCCGGCCCCTGGCGGCCGCCACTCTGAACGAGGTTCTCGAATGGCACGCATTGGTTCATCCCGACCGCCCCCACATCCGCCTTTATCACGACGAGGATGACGGCGAGGTCATCACCTACGGTGAACTGTTTCGCGAGGCCCAGACCCTGGCCTCGGGACTGCTGAATCTGGACCTGCGCCCAGGTGAAACGGTGGTCATCATGCTCCCCACCGGGAGGGACTATTTCCGCAGCTTTTTCGGAACGCTGCTGGCCGGGTGCATCCCCGTCCCGGTCTATCCGCCGGCCCGGGCCACCCGCATCGAGGAGCACCTGCAGCGCCTCCGGGCCATCCTCGGCAACTGCCGGGCGATCACCCTGATCATTCCCCCTGAAACCAAAAAAACCGCCCAACTGCTGAAAACCCAGGTGGACACCCTGCGCCATATCGTCACCACCGCCGACCTCTCCACTGTCGCCGAAGCACCAACGATAGCCACCGTCACTGCGCAACAGATCGCTTTCCTCCAGTACACCTCGGGCAGTACCGGCGCCCCCAAGGGAGTGGTCCTGACCCACGCCAATCTGCTGGCCAATATACGCGCCATGGGGGCCAGGATCCAAGTCGGCTCCGAGGACGTTTTTGTCAGCTGGCTCCCCCTTTATCATGACATGGGGCTGATCGGCGCCTGGCTGGGAAGCCTCTATTTCGCAACCCCACTGGTGGTGATGTCGCCCCTCTCCTTTGTGGCGCGGCCATTGCGTTGGCTGCAGGCCATTCACCGCTTTCGCGGCACCCTCTCGGCATCACCCAATTTCGGCTACGAACTCTGCCTGCGGCGCATTGCGGACAAGGAACTGCAAGGGCTCGACCTCAGCTCGTGGCGGGGAGCTTTCAACGGCGCCGAACCGGTCAGCCCCGACACCCTTCGCCGCTTCTGCAGCCGCTTCGAAAATTACGGCTTTCGCCGGGAGACGATGATGCCGGTCTACGGCTTGGCGGAGAATTCGGTGGGACTGGCCTTCCCCCCACTGGGGCGGGGCCCCCGCATCGACTTTGTCGACCGTGACGCCTTCATGAGGGACGGAGAGGCCTTGGCGGTCCCAGAAACCGAGTCTTCCGCTTTGCGTTTTGTCGCCTGCGGCCGCCCCCTGGACGGCCACCAGATCCGCATCGTCACCGAAGGAAACAGGGAGCTTCCCGAACGCAAGGTGGGCCGCCTGGAGTTCCGCGGGCCTTCGGCCACCAGCGGTTATTACCATAACCCAGCGCAGACCGCCCGCCTCTTTCGTGGCGACTGGCTCGACTCCGGCGATCTGGCCTACATGGCCGAAGGGGAAGTCTATCTGACCGGCAGGGCCAAGGACCTCATCATCCGTGCTGGACGCAACATCTATCCGCCGGAATTGGAAGAGGCGGTAAGCCAGATCGAAGGGATCCGCTCGGGATGCGTTGTCGTCTTCGGCAATCCCGACCCGGAGACAGGGACCGAAAAACTGATCGTAGCGGCGGAAACCCGCCGCCAGGACCAAAGCCGCCTCGATCAGCTTCGCTGCCAGATCAACACGGTGGTATCCGAACTGGCGGGTGAGCCGCCGGACGAGGTGGTGCTGACCCCGCCCAACGCCATCCCCAAAACCTCCAGCGGCAAGCTGAAGCGTAGTGCCAGCCGCGACCTCTATCGAAAAGGGGAGCTAGGAAAAGCGCAGAAGGCGGTCTGGCTGCAAATGGTCCGGCTGGCCCTGGCAGGGGTGAGCCCGGAGTTGCGCCGCCTCCGCAACCGGCTGAAGGAAATTCTCTTTGGGGTCTATGCCCGAACCCTGTTCTGGATCTTCGCCATCCCCACATGGCTGTTGGTCGTCCTCTTGCCCGATCCGCCGCGGCGCTGGAAAAGGATAGGCAAAAACGTCCGCCTGCTGGCCCGGGCCACCGGCATCCCCCTTGCCGTGAACGGCCTGGAACATCTTCCTGCGGCGGAAAGGCCGTGCCTTTTCGTGGCCAATCACGCCAGTTATGTGGACAGTCCCCTGCTATTGGCCACGCTCCCGCGGCGCTTTAGCTTCGTGGCCAAAAAAGAGCTCCGCTCCAACCCTTTGGCAAGGATCTTTCTAGACAAGATCGGCACCGAATACGTGGAGCGTTTCGACGCCCAGAAGGGGGCCGAGGACTTCCAACGACTGGCCGACCGAACCCGCGCCGGCCAGTCGCTCTTCTTTTTCCCCGAGGGAACCTTCACCCGCGCCCCAGGCCTGCTCCCGTTCCACATGGGAGCTTTTGCCGCCGCCGCCGAAGCCGGGGTACTGGTCATTCCCCTGGCCATCCGCGGCACCCGCTCGGTCCTGCGGGCCCATTCCTGGCTGCCCCATCGCGGCGCGGTGTCCGTCACCATCGGCCAACCGATCGACCCCGCTTCACTAAAAGGGGAAAAAGGGGATCCCTGGAGCGTCGCCATAAGGCTGCGGGATGCCGCCCGCGAGCACATCCTGCGCTTCTGCGGCGAGCCCGATCTGGCCAGGGAAAAAATTTTCCCTAAACCACCGGCCAAACCTCCCGGCGGCTGAAAGGTTTTTTTGTCAATACTTTTCAAAGAGGGCCAGGAAGGAGAGGGGATCGACGTTGACGCCGTGGATCTGGACTCCCCAATGAAGATGGGGCCCCGTGGAACGTCCGGTGGAACCGATTCGGCCGATGGTCTGCCCGGCCGAGACCGGTTCGCCTTCGCGGACGCTGACCTCCGACAGGTGAAAATACAGAGTGACGACCCCCATGCCGTGATCGATATAGACCGAATGGCCGGCAAAAAAATGATCGCCGGTCAACAGGACCAGACCATCCCCTGCGGCAGCTACCGGAGTTCCTTGCCCACCGCGGAGATCGACTCCTGAATGGGGGTTGCGCGGCTTGTCGTTGAGGATCCGGCGGAAGCCGAAAGGGGTGCTGACCGCGCCGGAGACAGGACGGCGAAAGGGGCCGGTCCATATCCTTCCCGGTTCGCGTTCGGCCAGGGCCTGACGGACAAGCTCCCGTTCCCGCCGGTGGCGGGCGAGGTCCTTCCGGCTCAGCGTCACCTGGGCTTCGGGAAGGGTCAGGCGCTGAACGGGAAACTCCCTGGGCAGAATGGTCATCGCCACCTGACGGCTCAGCTTTTTACCCCCCCTGGCGACAAGGGTCAGCTCGGCCTCCCGGCGGCCGGGCAGAGCATCAACCGGAACGGGGAGAAAAGCACCAAGAGAACGGCCATCGGGAAGGAGGCACAAAGGAAAACTTCCGCCTCCCCATAAAATCCGGCCGGAGACGATATCAGAGATCTGTACCCAGGCCACTCCTCCCGGATAAAGGCGTTCAGGGATCAGGTTGACGGGCCCACTGCCGGCCCCGGCGCCGGCTACCAACAACGCCATCAGGCAGAGCACCAGAAAGAGGATCTTTTCTTTTTTCCACTTCATTTCAATCATCCTGTCATTGCGGTCGGATCAGCGTGCGTATCGGCCGAAGAATCGGCAGCGGACCAGGGCCGTGTCGATCATGGAACGATTCATTTACTGCCGCTGGTCAACATCCTCTGCAGCGCCAGGGCGTTGAGGGGGGCGTAACCGCTCTGATCGTTGTCAAAAAAGCAGAACACATCCCGGCCCTCCGCCGCCCAGCGGTCGATTCTCCGCGCCCATTCCGTCAGGGCCTCGTCATCGTAGCTCCCCTGATAGGCGCCCCCTGGCCCGTGGAGACGCAGATAGACGAAGTCAGCGGTTACGGTGAGAGGGGAAAGGCATCCGTCCAGATCAAAGATGCAAAAGGCGGCTCCCGCTTCCGAGAGCGCCGCAAAAACCTCTTCCGCCAGCCAGCTTTCGTCCCGAAACTCGAAGGCGCAGCGCCAGCCGGAAGGGATTTCCTTCAAAAAGTTCCGCAGCCGCTTCGAATCACACCTCCACCGGGGCGGCAATTGGAAAAGGACCGGCCCCAGTTTGCGCCCCAAGACCTGAATCCGCTCCAGAAAAACGCCGAGACTGGCGGAAGGATCCTTGAGTTTTTTCATATGGGTGATGAAACGGCTCGCCTTGACAGCGAAGACAAAATCTTCGGGGACCGTATCCCGCCAGTTTTCCAGAGCGCTGACATCGGGCAACCGATAAAAGGAGTTGTTGATCTCCGTTGCCTGAAGGCGCCCGGCATAGAAGTGGAGCATCTCTCGGGGGGGCAGCCTGTTGGGATAGAAGGTTCCCCGCCAGTGACCGAAATGCCATCCCGATGTGCCGATATGGACATTTCCCTTGCTTTGCCTCGTCATCTGGTTCCTGTAAAATCAATTTTATTGACGGGTCGACAGAGCTATAATTCCATTTCCGAACAGAATTCCAGCCCTCAATAACCATAAAGGTGTTTAATCAGTGTCTCTGTTTCCTGGTAAATCTTTGCCCCGCATCTTCCTGGTTCTGCTGATTGTTTTCCTTTGGTGGTCCCCTGGCCACGGCGGGGACGCCTATTCCAGTGAACCGGGGTATATCTGCAGCGTCCAGTTCGAAAACGATTTCTTCGGCGGCGGCACCGACCGCCACTTCACCCACGGCACCGCCGTCAATTGCCTGACCCAGCCCATTCCATGGATCGTCAAAGCGGCGGACAAATTACCCTGGTTCGCCTCGGAAAAAGGGATTATCGACCAGGAAAGGCCGGAAACCCGCGCCAGCATCTCCGTCGGTCAGAACATTTTCACCCCCGAGGACATCTCGCGCACCGACCTGATCGAGGATGAGCGCCCCTACGCCGGCTGGCTCAATGTCGGACTGGGCCTGGTGGCCAACCAGGGAAGCCGCCGCTACGACAAGATCGAACTCAACATCGGCATGATCGGCCCCTGGTCCTTCGCCGAGGATGTTCAGGAGAACTGGCACTCCTTTTTCAATCTCGAGGAACCGCGGGGATGGGACAACCAACTGAAAAACGAGTTGGGGATCAATCTCTTCTATGAACAGGCGCGGCGCTTCGACAAGAAAAGCCTGATCTCCGGCCTGGAATACGATTTCATCCCCCATTTCGGCGGCAGTCTCGGCAACGTCTTCACCTATGGCGCCGCCGGATTCACCGTCCGCCTGGGCCCCGATCTTCACGAGGATTTCGGCCCCCCCCGCATCCGCCCCAGTCTTCCGGGGGGGGGATTCTTCCGCACCCGCAACGGCTTCAACTGGTACCTTTTCGCTGGCGTGGAAGGACGCCTGGTCCTGCACAACATTTTCCTGGACGGCAACACTTTCCGGGACAGCCATTCCGTGGACAAAAAATACCTGGTCGGGGATCTGCAGGCCGGCCTGGCCCTTCAGTTCCACCGCTATCGGATCTCCTACACCCAGATATTCCGCACCAAGGAATACAAAACCCAGGAGAGTCCCGATGAATTCGGCTCGCTGAGCGTCTCCTGTCAGTTTTGAGGGACGGCTCAGGAGCAACCAAGGTTTCGGACTCTGCAATGCAGGAGACACGAGCCGCCAACAGCCACATCGGCGTGAATATTGCGGGACGACACCACCACCCAATCACCCCGGCCCGGGAAAATGAACCGGGACTGTGCAGGGGCAAGTAAATTTTTGCCCCTACTCCTTATTTTTCAGCAGATTTTCAAGCGCGGCAAAGGGCTTGAAGGTGGAGGAGGGCTTTGGTGCCTCTTCGGAACCGCCCACCTCGTACCAGTCCTGGTCGAGGGCGCGGGAATGCTCGTCGTCATGGCAGTAGATGCAAAGGAGTTCCCAGTTGCTGCCGTCGGCCGGGTTGTTGTCGTGATTGTGGTCCTTGTGGTGAACGGTGAGCTGGGCCAGTTTTTTGCCCGCGAACTCCCGCCCGCAACGGGCGCAGATCCACGGGAATATCTTCAACGCCCGCTCCCGATAGCCTTGCATCCGCTGCTGCTGTTCGCGCCGCGCCTCGGCCATGAACTGTTCCGCACGATCCGGGCTTGCGACTGGTTTTTTTGGTTTCATGATAATCTTCCTTGGAACCTGCCGACAGTTGCTGGGTGCAAATTGTGACTGGCATTATACTTTGATTTTAACTAGTTACCAGTAACTAACGACTAATCACTGCTTTTATTGCCGCCCCGCCAGCACCACCAGCAGCGCCCCCGCGATGCTCAAAAGCGCTCCGGCGCGGCCGATCCACACCCAAAGCACACCAGCCGCCGGGGCGGTCCTCCGCTTTTCCCCGGGGATGCCGTTTTTCCCGTTGGTCTGCCGGGTCCGCAGATAGTATCCCGCCACCACTACCAGAATCAGTCCAACCACCACCAAAAATGAACCTAAGGTCTGACCATCCATCCATCTGCTCCAGAAAAACTTTCAATTTCAAAGGTCAAAAATATCGGCCTGTTTTTGAGGCCGAATCCCTGTCATTTCTGTTTTCAGTATTGCACCGGGACAGTTTTAACTCAAGGCTTTGGCAATTTTTTCCCAAGGACGGCAGGTTCCCTTGCAATACCCCTTTCCACGGTAACCACGGCAATCTAGGCAACGGCTGTCGGTTGATCCACAACCCGGTCGGCCGTTTCCGGTTGGCAATCACCATGAAAAGGGGCAGAATCACTGAGAACACCTTCGACGCATCCCAGAACCGGATTATTCACCGTTGCCGCCATGAAAACAGTTTCCCTATTGCGCCCCTGCGGCGACGAAAATGGCCGTTACCGGACCGGGGTGGCACTGGCCGCCTGCGGGGTTGGCGTTGTCAGTTTCGACGCGCTGCTGGTGCGCCTGTGCGCCACCGACGGCTGGAACGTTTCCTTTTGGCGCGGTCTGTTCATGGCGGTAGCGGTCTCCCTGGCCATTTTGGCCGAATGCCGCCGCGACCCCGATGCTTTCGCCGGAACCCGGACCATTCCACTCTTGGCCACCAGCCTGCTGATGGCCCTCAGCAGCATCTCCCTGGTTTTGGCCTTCACCCTCACTCCCGCCGCCAATGCGGTGGTCATCCTCAGTTCCTCCCCCCTCTTTTCAGCTCTTTTCAGCAGAATCTGGCTACGGGAAATGGCGCCCCGGCGCACTCTCGTCGCCATCGCCGTCGCCATCGTCGGGGTGATTATCGTGGTTTCCGGTTCCCTTGGAGAAGGGAACGCCACAGGAGATGCCCTGGCCCTTCTTTCCGCCGTCATCATCGGCGCTCACCTCACCCTGTTGCGCCGCTTTCCCGGACTCAACCGCCAGGCCGCAGTGGCGGGCGCCGGTCTGTTCATGGCCCTGCTCACCTTCCCCCTGGCCCAACCGCTGACCCTTTCTGCCTCAAGCTACTTTTACCTCGCCATCATGGGCTTGATCCAGATGCCGCTGGCCATGGTGCTGATGGCTATCGGCACCCGCTACCTGCCGGCAGCCGAAATCAGCCTTTTTCTGCTGCTGGAAACCTTTCTGGCCCCCATCTGGGTGTGGATGGCGCTGGGGGAAATTCCCAACAGCACCACCTTCCTCGGCGGCTTTCTGATCATTGCCACCCTGGTGGTCAATTCGCTGCTGGGTTTACGAAACACCAAAGCGGCCTTTTGAGAACAAGGACTGGAGATGGAGGATTTTCAAATCGTCACTGTAACCTGCCATGCCGGTTTCCGCGGCGAGGAGTACCCCCGATCGTTTGTTCTGGGCGGAGTGTGGATCGAGGTGGTGCGGGTGGTCCGCCGCTGGCGGAACCCCGAATGGCGTTGTTTTGCCGTGGTGGGGGATGACGGCGCCCAATATCTGCTGCGCCATGACGAGTACCGGCAACTGTGGGAAGGGAGACGGGACGGAGAGTAAACTCTGCGCCCGGACGATCTGTTCACGATTTTCCTTTGGTCCGCTCCAGCCAGTCCTTGAGGGCCTCGATGACGATGGTCGCCTGGTGGACATCGAGGCGGCGGAGATCCTCGACCCCGGTCATCCGTTTGCTGAAGCGGGCCAGGGAGGACCAACCGGGGTGATGAACGGCGCCGAGGGCGTAAAGGTCCAGCCACAGGTGGCGGGCCTTCCAAACCATCGGCGGCAAGGGCCCATTCTCCGTCCGCCGCACACGGGGTCGCCAGCCGAGCTGGTAAAAACGATTGACCAGAAGATGCAGTTGTTCCTCGCTGAGGTCGGCGGCGGACTCCTTGCCGGGCGCCACCGAGTCGATCAGGTCCCTATATTCGATGTCGCTGAGACCCAGTTCCTTCCTGGCGATATGAATCTTGGCCAAGGCTTTCTGGCGATAGCTTTTGTCCATCATTTTTGAGATCATGCTTCGTTTTTTAATCCGCTTTTTTCTGATACTATAACAAGGTATCCGGCCGGCGGAAAATCATCGGCCAAACGGCTCTTGAAAATCGCTCCGGCGGGCTTTACCATAGCGCTTCACCAAGATAACGGGAAACATCGTTTTAAGGTGCGTGATGCCGGAAGCTTTTCTGAACCTTGATCCTGTGACCCAGGCCCTGCTGGCCACCCTCTTCACCTGGATGCTCACGGCGGCCGGTGCCGCCCTGGTTTTTTTTACCGGTTTCGTCAACCGCAAGCTGCTGGACGCGATGCTCGGCTCCGCCGCCGGAGTGATGATCGCCGCCAGCTTCTGGTCCCTCTTGGCTCCCGGCATCCAGATGGCGGAAACCATGGGTATGTCACCGTGGCTGACGGCGGTGATCGGCTTTCTGGGGGGAGGGGTCTTCATGCGCCTTGTCGACCGCTTTCTCCCCCATCTTCATCCTGGCCTGGCGATGAGCCAGAGCGAAGGGATCAAGACGTCATGGCGGCGCAGCACCCTCTTGGTGCTGGCGATTACCCTGCACAACATTCCCGAAGGGTTGGCGGTGGGAGTGGCTTTCGGGGCCGCGGCGGCCGGACTCCCCTCGGCCACCATAGGAGGTGCTGTAGCCTTGGCGATCGGCATTGGTCTGCAGAACTTTCCCGAGGGGACAGCGGTCTCGATGCCGCTGCGGCGGGAAGGTTTGAGCCGCCGGAAAAGCTTCTTTCTCGGTCAGCTCTCCGGCATGGTGGAACCGGTGGCCGGGGTGCTCGGAGCGGTTGCCGTCATCCATATGCAGAGTATCCTCCCCTATGCCCTCTGCTTCGCCGCCGGAGCCATGATCTTCGTGGTGGTCGAGGAACTGATCCCGGAATCCCAATCGCGGCCTGAGCACATCGACATGGTAACCCTCGCCACCATGGCCGGTTTCGCGGTAATGATGGCACTGGACGTCGGACTGGGATAAATAACCATGGGGTACCCCAATTCATGAACCAGCAACGGATAGCTCAACTGATCCAGGAAATAATCCCCGCCGTTACCGTTGCCCGTCATGCCCTGCACCGGCAGCCCGAACTGGCCCACCGGGAGTTTCAGACCGCCGCCCTGATTCGCGGGCACCTGGCTCCATTCGACATGGAGATTTTTGATCCCTTTCTGAAAACCGATGTCATCGCCCTGCTGCGGGGCGGCAAGGACGGCCCCAATGTCACCCTGCGGGCCGACATGGACGCCCTCTCCGTGACGGAAAAAAACGACCTTCCCTACCGCTCCCGTGTGGAAGGGGTCAGCCATGCCTGTGGCCACGATGGCCACAGCGCCATGTTGATCGGCGCCGCTGCGGTGCTTTCCCGGTTGCGCGATTCCATTGAGGGCACGGT
>JAAZDE010000128.1 GCA_012512925.1 Desulfuromonadaceae bacterium | reverse complement strand
GGCCTGATCACCCCCGTTTCATTTCCTTCTATGGAGAGCGAGGAAGTCAGGTGTCGGAATGGTTTCTGTGCCCTGAATATTGGCTACCGATCCTTTATTTTAGGAGTTTTTTTAAATCCACTACGAGCCAACTTTCATGCTGTTCCGATTTGTTTTTGGCATATGAGTTAACCAGATAAGACCATGATCGAATATGGAAATCGAAGTCCGGGATGTCGAGAAAAGCTTCGGGGGATTCACCGTTCTGCGGGATATCCGCCTGCGGGTGGCCAAGGGGGAGTTTGTCGCTCTGCTGGGACCGTCGGGATCGGGGAAGACAACTTTGCTGCGGATCATCGCCGGGCTGGAAATCCCGGACCGGGGCGCGGTTCTGTTCGGCGGAGTGGACGCCGTGGCTCGCGGGTTGCGGGAGCGGCGGGTGGGATTTGTCTTCCAGCACTATGCCTTGTTCCGCCACATGACCGTTTTCAACAATGTGGCCTTCGGGCTGCGGGTCAAACCGGCCGGGGAGCGTCCCTCCCGTCAGCATATCCGGGGCCGGGTGCTGGAGCTGCTCAAACTGGTGCAGTTGGAGGCCTTCGCCGACCGCTATCCGTCCCAGCTTTCCGGCGGCCAGCGGCAGCGGGTGGCTTTGGCCAGGGCGCTTTCCATCGAGCCCCGATTGCTTCTTTTGGATGAACCCTTCGGAGCCCTCGACGCTCAGGTGCGCAAGGAACTGCGCCGCTGGCTGCGCAAGCTGCAGCGGGATTTGTCCCTGACCAGCCTTTTTGTCACCCATGACCAGGAATAGGCGATGGAACTGGCCGACCGGGTGGTGATTATGAACGAAGGGCGGATCGAGCAGGCCGGCTCTCCGCAGGAGGTTTATGACCATCCCGGCAGCCCCTTTGTCCATCAGTTTTTGGGGAACACCAACCGGTCGGTGTGCAAAATTGTTAGCGGCAAGGCCGAAATCGACGGCTTGGTGATTCCGATTGCCGGAAAGGGCAGGATGAAACACGGCCCGGGGATTCTTTTCGTCCGACCACACGATGTGGAAATCGTTCTGCCTGTGGGAAGCAGCGAGAGGAATGCCATCATCCAGGATGTCTCCTTCGCCGGACCGCTGCTCAACCTCGAACTGCTCCACATCCGCTGGGCCCAGACCCTGAACGCTCAGATTCACCGGGAACGCTGGGCGCAGCTGGGCTTGCAGGCGGGGGACGGGGTGGTTATCCGATTGAGGAATGTGAAGGTTTTTGGGGGATAAGGGGAGAGGGGCCAAGTGTCCTGAGGTGCCGGCGAGATGTCAATCCGACAGCGCCCGCATCTTTTTGATCTGCTCCAGATTTTCGTGGGCTTTGAGATAAAAAGATGGCTTGGCGTCGAGGGCGTTTTTGAAAGCGTTTTCAGCCTGATCCCATTTCTGTTCCGACATGTAGATGCAGCCGAGGTTGTTGTAGGCGGCGGCGCGGTCGGTGGCCAGGCCGAAGGCGGCCAGGGCCCTGCGTTCATCCCCGTTTAGGGCGTAGGCGGAGGCCAGGTTGTTGAGATACCGCTTGTTCATGTTATCGAGGCGCAATGCCTGGAGAAAAAGGGGGATGGCTTCCCCATAGCGTTTCTGAAGGATGTAGTTGAGGCCAAGGTTGTTGTGGGCCGAAGCACGTCTCGGTTCCAGTTCGATTACCTTGCGGTAAAGAGGTTCGGCGTTTTCCATCCGGCCGAGTAAATCATGGGTGATGGCCAGTTCCTCCAGGACGTCGGAGTTGTTTTCAGCCAGGGCCGCCGCTTTTTCGAGACTGGCAAGGGATGCCTCCAGATTACCCCGGTTGCGCTCCAGCCTGCCCAGAGCGGCCAGAAGAACCGCCGAGTCGGGGGACGACTTCCTTCCGGTTTCCAGAACCTTGACGGCCTGATCCTGTTTCCCCTCTATTTCAAAAGCGCGAGCCAGACCCGCCCAGGCGATGGCCAAGTCGGGCTGCTTTTTCAGGGCGGAAAGGTAATGGATCTTGGCGAGAGGAATATTCCCCTGCTCGAGATGGGACGCCGCCAGGGCCAGCAGATTTTCCACCGGCTGCTTCTCCATGCCTGACTTTTCCCTTTGGCTGAGGTTGGTGTCGGAAAGGGCGCTCAACCCCATCGCTTCCATTCCCGGATGATTCTTCACCGTCGTGGTGCAGCCGGCCAAGAGAAAAAAGCTTAGAAGTAAACGACAGAAAGGTAGGTTTTGTCTTCTGATCATCTTTGGCCTATGCCACTGGTCGGTGGTTTACAGTTAATCATTAAAGTGGGTTAGGTTATGGTTGTGGCATTACGAACTTTGAAGCAAGAGATAAGTGTTTTTTATCTGATATAAACCTCTTTTTTTACTGGCCTCCAGCTAAGGGCAATAAATGTTTAATAATTCGGATGGCTGCTGGTCCTATTATCACTATAAATAAAGCTGGGAAGATAAAGAATAAGAGAGGGAAAAGCAGTTTAAGAGAGGCTTTGGCCGCACGTTCTTCCGCCAGTTGGCGGCGCCTGGTGCGCATTCCTTCGGCGTGTACCCGCAACGATTTGGCCAAACTCGTGCCGAAGCGCACGGTTTGCACCAGCAATGCCATCAGGTTCTGCACCTCCTGCACGCCGGTGCGCAGCCCCATGCTTTTGAGGCTCTCTTCCCGCGACTTGCCGGCGTTGACCTCCAGGTTGGTCAGATAGAATTCATCGCTCAGATCCTTACAGATGGGACGGACCTCGTCACCGACCTTCTTGAGGGTCATATCCAGTCCCAGCCCGGCCTCGACGCAGACCACCATCATGTCCAGGGCGTCGGGAATAGTCCTGAGGATGCGTTGTTGGCGTTTCTGGGTGCATTGCAGGACAAACAAATTGGGGATGAAATATCCGACGACCATGAGTGCGATAACGATCAGATAATCCTTAGGGGTGGCGGCAAAGAACATGGTGCGGAAGAAATAGATGGCTGCCGGCACCACCGCGAACAAAAACTTGGCCGCCCAGTAGTTGCGGTAGGCCTGCCGCGAGCGGAAACCGGCCTGGATCAGCCGCAGGCGGGTTTTTTGCTGGAGTTCCTCCTCTTTGGGCGCGGCCAGGCGCTGCAGGGGGTTGATCAGCTTGCGGGAGATGAAACCCTTCGACTCGTCCTGCAGCAGACGGGGCGTTTGTTTGGAGGGGGCTTCCTTTTCCTTGTGGAGAAGCCTGCTGACCCGGTCGCCGACGGTGTTTTTGGAGAAAAAGAAAAAGACGACAGCCGCCCCCGCGGTGATTATGGCCAGAAAAATCAGCGCCAGGATCAGCCATTGTTCGTATTGGGCGATCAGCCGATAGAGATTGTTCAGAAATGTCGTCATGAATCGGCCTTACATATCAATAGATACAATCTGTTTGATGAAAATTGCCCCGATAAACATGGATATGATTCCGCCGGAAAGCATGATGACTCCGATTGGGTCGGTCCACAGGAGTGAGATGTAATCGTAATTGATCACGTAGAGATAGGCGAAAAAGGCTACAGGCAGAAGGAAAAGTATCCATCCCGAAAGCCGCCCCTCGGCGGTCAGACTGCTGACATCCTGTTTAAACTTGACCCGCTCCCGGATCACGTGGCCGATGTTATCGAGGATCTCGGCGACATTCCCCCCCGTATCCCGCTGGACCAGAAGAGCTACGGCGAAGATGCGCAGGTCGCGGCTGTCGACCCTGGAACACATGTTCTCGAAAGCCTCCCGGAAGGAAAGGCCGAGATTGATCTCGTCGACGACGGCGGCGAATTCCGAGCGGGTCGGTTCCGGCATCTCCGTGCCCACCAATTCGAAACCTGCGGAAATGGCGTGGCCCGATCTCAGGGCGC
>JAAZDE010000127.1 GCA_012512925.1 Desulfuromonadaceae bacterium | reverse complement strand
TGCTAACCATCTCCTCCAGATTGACTGCCGACTCAGTTTCAATGATTCTGCCCCCCGGCTTGATCGTCTCGAGGGAACCGCCGGGTGAGATGTTCACATATTTATCGCCGATGATGCCTGCGGTGCGGATGGAGGCGATGCTGTCCTCCTGGAGGACTACGTTGTTGTCGATGGCCATTTCCACCTGGGCCTGATAGGTATCAGGATTGAGGGCGATACGCGCCACCTTGCCGATTTTAACCCCGGCGATCTCCACCACGGCGCCCTCCTTGAGGCCGGAAATAGAATTGAACCAGGCCGCAACCGGATAGGATTTGTCGCCGAAAAAATTGACATCGCCCAATCGCACGGAAAGATAGGCGAAACAGAGAAAACCAGCTACCAAAAAGAGGCCGACGGCCGTTTCAACGTTGATCCGCTTCATAAAAACCCATCTCCTCCTCTTCGCTCGAGTATATGGGACCCATGGTTTCCTTGACAAAGGATTTTATGGCCGGATTTTCCGACAGCTGAAAATCTTCCGGAGTGAGACATTCCTGAATCTTGCCGTCGGCCACCAGTGCGACATAGTCGGCCAGCTTGAATATCTTGGGAACATCGTGGCTGACTATCACCGCCGTATATTTAAGCCGCGTCTGGGTCTTGTAAAACAATCGGTAGATCTCGTTACTGCGGCTGACATCGAGACCGGTGGTTGGCTCGTCGAAAAAGACGATCCGGGGGTTCAGAATCAGCGCCCTGGCCAGTCCGACCCTTTTTTTCATTCCTCCGCTGAGTTGGGCGGGATACTTTTCACCGGTCCCCTCCAGATCCATCATGGACAGCTTTTCCTCCACCTGGGCGCGGATTTCATTTTCGCCCAGTTTGGTCCGCTCCCGCAGCGGCAAGGCGACGTTGTCGAAAACCGTCATGGAATCAAACAGAGCCACATTCTGGAACAGGACGCCATACTCTTTGCGGACATCCTTGAGTTCCCCCTTGCTGACCCTGGCCAGATCCCGCCCGAAGACCAGGACCTTGCCCTGGTCGGGTTTAAGTAAGCCCAGCATATGTTTGAGCAGAACACTTTTCCCCTGGCCGCTGCCGCCGACGATGACCATGGTGGTCCCTTCCCGAATGGTCAGGCTCACCCTATCGAGAACCTTCTGCTGCTTAAAGGACTTCACCACATCGATCAGTTCGATGATCGGCTTGCCACCCTCTTTCCCCGTTTCCTTTCCAATCTCTTCCATCAACCTGCCGTCCAATTTTCAAAGAAGAATCGCCGTAATCAGATAATTCCAGACCAGAATCGTCACCGAGGAGAGGACCACCGCATTGGTGGTGGTCCGGCTGACCCCTTCGGCGCCAAATCCGCCGGACCTCTCAAAATGAAGAAAATAGCCCTTGGAGGCGGCGATCCAAATGATCAGCAATCCGAAAACAAGGGACTTTACGATCCCCATGTGAATATCCCGCCACTCGACGCTGCTGTACATCCCCTGGAAATAGGCCCCTTCATTGACCCCGAACATTCCGACCCCGACCAGATATCCCCCGAAAATGCCGATAACATCGAAGACAAAGGTGAGCAGCGGCAGGGAAATGATGCCGGCGATGAATTTCGGCGCCATCAGATATTTATGGGGATCGATGGCCATGCATTCCAGGGCGTCGATCTGTTCGGAATTGCGCATGATGCCGATTTCGGCGCAGATGGCCGAGCCGGCCCGGCCGACCACCATGAGGGCGGTTAACACCGGACCGAGTTCGCGGATCAGGCTCAATCCGACCGCCGAACCGAGAAAGCCCTCGGAGCCGACCTTGCGCAAGGCATAATAGCCCTGCAAAGCGAGAACCATCCCGGTAAAAGCGCCGGTAAAGAGGATGACGAAGAGGGATCGCGCGCCGATGAAGTGAATCTGCCGAATGGTCGGTCCTAGCTTGTAGGGGGGCTTGAGGATGCCGAGCAGGCAATGAAAGAGAAAAATTCCCATACGTCCCGCCTGGTCGAGGTAATAAAAAAAGTCATCCCCGATTTTTTCCAGATATTTCATCATGTAATTTCACCAGATCCGAAAGCGGTCAACAGGTTAAACGCAGTTCACTTTCCGTCGGATTGCCGGGCTGGCAATCTTCTCATCTTGAAGAATAAGGGCCAACAGCTCATTTTCGATTTTCTCCTAAGTTTTCTCCGCCATCAACAAAAAGGGAGCATTTTCCCTGTTCAGCATCTCCATTTTTATGGTGTGCCAACAGTTTGAAGGCAAGCCTCCGAAAAATCCGCTGATTTCCTCGGCCTCCCGCCGCCCTCCTTGATGACGGACATAGGCGATGACCGCCAGGCGGCCGCCGGATACCAGCAGCGGCAGGGTTTCCCGCAAGGACTGCAGGGTCGTTTCGGCACGGGTGACGATACTTCTGTCCCCGGATGGCAGATAGCCGAGATTGGCAATCACTCCTTTGACCTTTTCCCGGACATAGGAACGAATCCGTTCGTGGCCGTCGTTCACCAGAAAGATTCCGCTCTCCGGAAGGATTGACCCTTCTTCCCAATGGGAAATCGCCCGAAACCCTTTTCCCGTCAGCAGTGATTGAGTGCGGACAATGGCTTCCCGTTGGATGTCGAAGGCGAAAACCTTTCCCTGCCGCCCCGTCCTTTCAGCCAAAAAAAGGGTGTCACGGCCACCTCCGGCGGTCAGATCAACGGCGGTATCACCGAAGGATAACACGTCTTCCAGAAATTTGTGGGCAAGTGTCACCATTCTGTCCATCACCACCTCCCGTTATGACCCCAGGTCTCCATTTCCTTCAGTCTATCGCCACCCTTTTGTCAACGAGGGATGGAGTTTCTTCTTGAAACCGTCACAGGCCTCTGTTATAAATTGCTTGTTAGCACTCTATGTCGATGAGTGCCAATCTCGCGGAGGATACACCATTCATGAATGATTTGAAAGCTGTTGTCACATCCGACACCCTGGAATACTACATGGCCCAGATCAAGCAATTCAAACTTTTGAGCCGGGAGGAGGAGTTTGAACTGGCCTCCCGCTATCGGCGTCACGGCGAGTTGGAGGCCGCTCAGCGGCTGATCTGCGCCAATCTGCGTTTTGTCGTCAAAATTGCCCACGAATACCGAGGATACGGCATGAAAACCCTCGACCTCATCCAGGAAGGCAATATCGGCCTGATGATGGCGGTGAAAAAATTCGATCCGGACAGAGGGCTGCGCCTGATTACCTATGCCGTTTGGTGGATCAAGGCCTACATCAACAACTTCATCATCCGCAGCTGGTCGCTCGTCAAGATCGGCACCACTCAGGCCCAGAAAAAGCTCTTTTTCAAACTAAACCAGGTACGCCGGGCTTTCCGTCAGCGGGGGGACGAATATCCGAAAATCGAGGCGGCCAAGGAGTTGGATGTCGCCTTTGGGGAAATGGAGGAAATGGAGCAAAGGATCTACCTTCGTGACACCTCCATCGACATCCCCTTGACGGAAGGGAGCGACTATACCCTTTTGGAAACTATTCCCGATCAGCGGGACAATCAGGAGGAGATCTTTCTTCATCAAGAACGGAAAGAAAACCTCGCCGCCGAAATCCATGGAGCCTTAAGCCAGCTCAACGAGAGGGAACGGGCCATCATCGAGGCCCGGATACTTTCCGACCGGCCATCCACCCTGCAGGACCTGGCCAATCATTACCAGCTCAGCCGGGAAAGGATACGGCAACTGGAAAACAACGCCCTCAGAAAGCTGAAAAACATCCTCGAGCCTCAGGCGGCCTCTCTCCTGGCCTAAAAAGTCGGGCAGATTTGAACGACCCTGGAGATCACTTTTCCGCCGACCGGCAAAAACGCATTGACACCAATGAAAAAGAGCGGATACATTTGGACCGTCGATCCAACCCAACCTTTTTAAGCTCTCCGGTTAAAGACTGATATGAAACGGTTCATAAAATGGCTCGCCCCCGCTCTCATTCTGTTGTTGACCGCATGCTCTCTGTTTGAAAAAAAGCAGACCTATTTCTCTCCGGAAGAACATTTCCTGCGGGGGGAGAAAATGATGGAGAAGGGAAAATACAAGGAGGCCATCGATAACTGGCAGAAGGTCCTCGATGCCTACCTTTCCCCGCAGCTTAATATGCTGGCGGAAATGAAAATCGCCGAAGCTCACTACCTGGCCAAAGAATATCCTGAGGCCACCGCCGCCTATGAGGACTATCTCAAGCGACATCCCGACGCCAGGCAGATCCCGGAAGTAATGTACCGCCTCGGCATGTCCTATTACCAGCAGCGGCTGACCCCCGATCGGGACCAGACCGCCACCCACAGCGCTCTGGTCACCTTCCAGAGCCTGGCCAGGATGTTCCCCCAGGATCCCAACGCTGCCAGTGCGGCAAAGAAGGTAGAGGAGCTGCGTCAGGAACTGGCCGAGCATGAATTTTATGTCGGCCGCTTCTATCTGCGCACCAAAAAATACTCTTCCGCTATCGGCCGCCTGGAAGAACTCCTTGAAAACTACCCCGATTTCCAGAAAAAGGACGAAACCTATTTTCTCCTGGGGCAGGCCTATCTGAAAAGCGACCAGCTTCCCAAAACCATCGAAACCTACAACCGCCTGAACACGGAATTTCCCAGCAGCCCCTTCGTGATCAAAGCGCGTAAAACTCTTCCAGACAAGTGACCCCCGCAGTGGAAGTATCCGCTTGATAATTTCTAGTTGCGGGTCACCTCATCGAGAATACGGAACGCCTCCCGCACATAAGGATCCCGGACCAATTGGCTTGTCAGGCTCTTTTCGTCGTTCTCCCTGCGGGAAGAAGCGGTTTTCTCCTGCACCATGTAATCATCGAAGAGAACTTCCTCCCCATTGCGAATCTTGTCGATTTCTTTGCGTTCCTGACGAATCTTCTCCAGATTCAGCGGCCTGAGGGTATTGGCGATCTTTTGGCGCTCCAGTTCAATCTCATCGAGAATACGGGAAAATGCGGGGTTCTTGTCCACTTGGGCCAGACTTCTCTGCCGCAGAGTCTCCAGATCGCCGCTCTCCTCCGGCCAGGGCTCATATTCAACGGCCGGCACCTTGTCCCAGGGTAGGGAATTACTCATATAGCGTTCGCCGCTTTCCAGGGGAGAGAGCAGGTCGGGCAGCACGATATCAGGAATGACTCCCCGATATTGGGTCGAATCGCCATTGATGCGATAAAATTTCTGAATGGTCACCTTGAGGGCTCCCAAGGGTCCAAACCTCTCCATTTTCCTGGAATAATAGCCCTGATCCAGATCGATCAGCGCCTGCACCGTCCCCTTGCCATGGGTATGTTCTCCCCCGACGATGATCGCTCTTCCGTAATCCTGAAGGGCTGCGGCCAGAATCTCCGAGGCGGAAGCGCTGAACTTGTTGACAAGAACCACCACCGGGCCCGAATAGACAATCCCATCCTCCGGATCGAAGAGGGTTTTGATCCTTCCCTGGCTGTCCTTGATCTGCACGACGGGTCCCTGGTCGATAAAAAACCCGGCGATATTGACAGCGTCCTGGAGCGCTCCGCCACCGTCGTTGCGCAGATCGATAATCACTCCCCGCACTCTTTCCAACTCAAGCTGCTCCAGGGCGGCTCTAAAGTCATCGGAAGCGTTCCGCCCCCCGCCGTCCCTGCCGGGGGAACTCAAATCCCTGTAAAAAGAGGGGATATGGACATAGCCGAACAACTGGGAGGGATTCCCCTTGCCCACCAGGGCAGCGGCCTTGATGAAGGTTTCCTCGATATTGACCACATCCCGCACGATAGGCACCACGAGAATATCGCCGTTCGGCTTCTGGGTCGTCAGGCGGACCTCCGTCCCTTTTTTGCCGCGAATCATTTTGACCGCATCCCGCAGGCGCATTTCGGAAACATCCACCGGGTCCATGTCCCCCTGAGCCACCTTGAGGATGACATCTTCCTTGGCCAGCTGTCCTTGCCGCGCCGCAGCACTGCCGGGAATGATATCGACTACCTTGATGGAGCCGTCATCCTCCCGAAGACTCGCGCCGATTCCTTCCAGAGACCCCTTCATGCTGATATCGAAATCCTCTTCCGTGCTGGGATCGAGGTAGTGCGTGTGGGGGTCAAAGGCGCGGGACACCGCATTCAGATAAAGGGAGTAATAGGTTCGCAGATCCTGCCGGCGCAAACGGGAAAAGAGGCTGCGAAAACTTTTGCGGGTTCTCTCCGTGGCTGTTTTCCAAAGAATTCCATCCCTGGTCCTCTTCTCCTGCTGCTCTTCCACGAGGCTCAGGTAATTGAGGATGATCTGATACTTGAGGAGCTTGCGCCAATGATCTTCCAACTCTTCGTCAGTGGTGCAAAACAGACGTTTTTTGGGGTCGGTTTCGAACTGGTCCTCAGCATTGAAATCAAAACCGCCGAGAAGCAGTTTTTCAACCATCTTCTCCACCTTTTCCACCCGCTGTTTCATCAACCGGAAACAGAGCACAGGCAGATCGATCTGCCCGAGAACCATCTCGTCGTCGATCAGCATCTCATACGATTTGAGTTGAAGCACATCGGAAGCGGTCAGAAATCTTTTCTGGAAATCGACCTGTTCCAGGAACAGGGAAAAAGCCGCTTTCGACAGCTCATCATCAAAAGTTTTCTGGCTGAAATGAAAGCGGGTAAGGTGCTGGCGAATGATGAAGCTCAGGACCTTGGCCCGGTCGGCTTCGAATCCCGGGCGCTCTTCGGCCCGTACCGTTGAAAAAGAGCTGAAAAAGAGCCCGAAAAGTAGGATTGACAGAAGGAACTTTGAAACCGAGCGATTCATGAGCGTGCCTGCCGATGATTGGAGTATCCGGAAATGTCCGTAAAATAGGATTCTATCATTTTTTCATATGGAATAGTAATCCGCTAAAAGGCAGAAGTTGAAGGGAAACGACTCTCTCCTGAACCTTTCCGGTCCTTTTCCGGCAAAAAAATGCCGGGAGTCTTACCACGGCTCCCGGCATTTTCTGGAGATGGTTTTTCGGGGAAAAGATTAAAGACTTATTGCCACGGACAATCAGGGCACCTTGTCGACATCAACGCCGATATTCATGGTCCCGACATGCAGTTCGCCCATCTTGACGGGGACGGAAACCAGGGAGATATTCTTGCCGTCTTCCTGCTCTACCTCGCCGACAAGAATCCCTTTCTTGTAAACTTCCTTGAACTTGGCTTCATCCCCCTGCCAGAAGTCGCCGGTCGGAGCGGTCTGGCAGACATTGCCGCCCAGGTTGCCGGTCACGAAGATCTCGGTGATGAAGGGATGGGCCGCCATGATCTCTTTGAGATGCTTGGCGCAATCGTTTTCCATCATCTCGGTCATGAGGGGATAGGCCGTGCCGGCTTTTTTGGCGGCGATCCATTCCTCATCGATCTTTTTGATCTCGTCCATGGTCCGCCCTTCGGCATTTGTTCTGCGGACCGCCTTGACAATGACTTTGTCCTTTCCGAGTTCGGCCAGTTGGCCGTTGGCCAGGTCAACAACCTTCTGAGGGGCCGGCGCCGCTAAAACCGTCACAGAACTAACCACCACAAACAGCAAAGCAACTAAAAAAGATACGCCTTTCATTGTCTCTCTCCTTTTGGAAATGAGCCTGTTTTTTTTGAAGCGTCAATTCTTGCCTGAGGAAGCGGTTAAAATTTTATGCCGAATTTCAATAACTAAACACCTCTCCACCTTAATTCGACCATCTCCCGAAAATCTCCAGAACTGAATTCATTGCCATTTTTCTGTGCTCACAATTGACTTTTAAAGGATAAAAATCGCTTTGGTGTGTCAAATCTCCTTTTTACAGAAGAACCAGTCGGTGAACTCATACCCCTCGTTGATCCGTTTTTCCGCCTCGGCCACGGTTTTCGGGGGAGGAACGATGACCTTCTCTCCAGGCTGCCACCCCTCAGGCGTGGCCACCCCATGGCGATCGGAGGTCTGCAGCGCCGCCAGCAAGCGGAGAAACTCCTGGATGGAACGTCCGTTACTCATCGGATAATAGACCATCGCCCGCAGAATCCCCTTAGGGTCGATGAAAAAGGTGGCCCGTACGGCAGAGGTATCGCTGGCACCCGGCTGAATCATGCCGTACTTGTGAGCCACGGACATGGACAGATCCTCAATGATGGGAAAGGGGATGTCCACGCCAAACTTTTCCTTGATGGCCAGCACCCAGGCGATGTGGGCGGAGCGGCTGTCGATGGAAAGTCCGAGAAGTTCACAATCCAGCTTGCGGAATGCCTCATAGTGGTTGGCGAAACCGATGAATTCTGTGGTGCATACCGGGGTAAAATCGGCGGGGTGGGAAAAGAGGATCAGCCATTTTCCCCGATATTCCGATAATTTCTTGGTGCCATGAGTGGTAACCGCCTCGAAATCGGGGGCCGGCTCGTTGAGGCGGGGGAAAATCACTTCTTTGCAGCATTCTGTTTCGGTCATCTCGTCTTCCTTTCTCCCTGCCCGAGGAGTGATCTCAAAAATTAAAATCCCCTTTTTGTGCCCTTGGTGACAAACGTAAATACAATCTTGATCAAACCGGTGTTAAATATATCACAGCAGACGAAAAATAAAACCTGCCGAAAAAAATGATTGCCTTAAAGCCAACTTCTTCAAAAAAAATCCCGCCGTTTTTTTAATGCAAATATTTCTTTTCAAAACGAATGGAAAAAAATTCAAGCTTTCTTTCCACCACCCGAACCAAAAGAGAGCTCTGGAGAAACCCGTTCATAAGCAGGAAAAAAGCAACCCAGGGCAGCCCCTTTGGAACAAAGGTCCACCTGCCGTCAGTCAATATTCGCCCCGAGAAAGTTTTGCGAAGCCATCATTCCTTGTGCTATATAAGGAGCGCTTTTTGGTGACTTGAAATCGTTGGGAAATTCCCGGAAAGAGAATAGGGATGTCGATCTACTGGCAAAAGGAAATGGAAACCATGAACCGCTCCGACCTGGCCCGCTACCAGGCGGAGAAACTCCGAGAAACCGTCAGGCAGGCGACCAAATCATCGTTTTACGGCGCCGCTCTCAAACAAAGGGGCCTTGCCGCCGAGGATATCCGGTCCCTGGCGGATATCGACAAACTTCCGATGACCACCAAAGAGGATTTGCGCCAGCATTTTCCCTACGGATTTCTCTCCGTACCGCGCGACGCTGTCATCCGCCTCCATTGCTCCAGCGGCACCACCGGCAACCCGACGGTGATCTTCCACAACCGCCACGACCTCGACTCCTGGGCCAATCTGGTGGCCCGCTCCCTGTTCTCCGCCGGAGCACGCCCCGGCGACGTTTTTCAGAACATCTGCGGCTACGGACTGTTCACCGGCGGACTAGGCTTCCAATACGGCGCAGAGTGCCTCGGCGCCCTGACCATTCCTGCCGGCGCCGGCAACAGCCGCCGCCAGATTCAACTGATGAAAAATTTCGGCACTACGGTCATCCACGCCATCCCCAGCTATCTGGCCCGGCTTCACGAGGCCTTCAGAGAAATGGGAGCCGATATCGCCCGGGACACCAAACTGCGCCTTCTCGTCATCGGCGCCGAGCCTCACACCGAAGGACAGCGACGCCGCATCCAGGATCTCTTCGGCGTCAAAGCCTTCAACTCCTACGGCCTTTCCGAAATGAACGGCCCCGGAGTCGCTTTTGAATGCGAATGTCAGAACGGCCTTCATCTCTGGGAGGATGCCTTCATCGCTGAAATCGTCGATCCGGAAACCCTGGAACCGGTCCCCGAAGGAGTTGTTGGCGAACTGGTCATGACCACCCTCGACCGCCAGGCAATGCCGATCATTCGCTACCGGACCCGCGATCTGACCCGTTTCCTGCCGGGAGATTGCCCCTGCGGCCGCAGCCACCGCCGCATCGACCGGATCACCGGCCGCACCGACGACATGTTCATTATCAAGGGGTGCAACGTCTTCCCCATGCAGATCGAAAAAATCCTCATGGCCTTCCCGGAAATCGGCAGCGATTACCTGATCGTTCTGGAAACCGTCAACGGCGTGAATGAAATGCGGATCAAAGTGGAGGTGAGCCCGAACTGGTTCACCGGTGAAATGGAACCTCTGGAAAACCTGCGGCGACGGATACAGGAAGAGGTCCGTGACGAGATTCTGCTCACCCCCGAGGTGCGGCTGGTGGAACCGGGAGCCCTGCCGAAACCGGAGGGTAAAGCCGTCCGCGTCCAGGATCTGCGAACCCGAGAAGGAGAATAGCCATGCCCTGTCAAGTATCCATCTTCCTGGAAAATCAGCCCGGACATCTGGAAAAGGTAACCGCGGTACTGCGCAGGCAGCTGATCAACATCCGCGCCATGACCCTCTCCAGCAGTTCCTACGGCTGGGGAATTCTCAACCTGCTGCTCGACAAGCCGGAAAAGGGATGCGAGGTCCTGAACGCCGCCGGCTACAGCGCGGTACTGCGAAAAATTGTCGCCGTCCGCATGCCCGATCGCCCCGGCGGACTCCATGACCTTCTGGAACACCTGGCCAAGGCGGGAGTCAACATCAAAAACGCCTACGCCACCCTCATGCCCAAGGAGGGAGCGGCGATTCTGGTTATCGATGCTGAAAATATCGAACAGGTGGAAATTCTGATCGACGAGGCGGGAATCAAAAAACTGACCCGCGAGGAGATCTACCAGATCTGACTGAAAAACGACACCGGCGATCAGGCCGTTTTGTCTCCGCTGACCGGATCCTCGCCGGGCGGCGGG
Organism: Desulfuromonadaceae bacterium; assembly: GCA_012512925.1. Classification (GTDB taxonomy): domain Bacteria; phylum Desulfobacterota; class Desulfuromonadia; order Desulfuromonadales; family JAAYDE01; genus JAAYDE01. The sequence goes on along the minus strand of JAAZDE010000127.1, from coordinate 24,130 downwards.
GTTTTGCGGCCGAACAGGCCCCCGAGAAAGCTGAACAGCCGTTTGAGTCCCCGCCACAACTTGGGAAGCATCCAGATCATCAGCAGAATGAAAAGGAGCAGTAGCCCGAGAAAGAGCCAGGGGTGATAAAGAGCGGTGAAGAGACCGCCGAAAACGATGACATCCTCGGCCACCGACGTCACCCAGTTGGAGAAAGGTTCCGGCGAGCTGTTGATGAGCACCCGCGAACCGGCCTTGGTGGCATGCACTCCGGCGGTCAGCCCGCCGCCGACGATCCCCGCGGCGATGACAACCGCCGGATCCACTTCCCCCACGGCCCCTGCCGCCAGAACCGCCCCGACAGGGATGCGGATGAAGGTATGAAGCGCATCCCACCCCGAATCGACCCCCGGCGTCTTGTCGGCGAAAAACTCCACCAGATACATGAAAGCGGCGGCCACAATAATCAGGGGACTGCCGAGGATCTGCAGATTTTCGGGAAGGGTCATATAGCCCGTGGCGCCCAGCAGACCGAGCATCAGGACGGCGGCATAGAGATTGATACCGCTGGCCCAGGCCACCCCCATGGTCAGGGAGAGGGTCTGCACAATCTGATTCAGATTGTTTTCCATAGCAAATGATCCTTTCCAAAGGAAAATCATCCGACAGGTTCTGTGGGTGGGCCGGAGCGGATATTTTACCACCACCCGGGCCGGCCGACCATGAACCTTTTTGCGGGCTTTTGGGCAGATTGTTTGCCCGCCGGTGACAACTTCCTCAAGGGCAATTTTTCCTTGACAATCCCCGCCGGAGGGTTATTTTGACAACGGAGCCGCCTTCATTAAGCGGCATTTAGGAAATTCCCGTTCCCAATCCGTCAAACAGCTGCCGGGAGTATCCCATGCCCATCGATGTCCATACCTACGCCTTTCACCCCAAAATCGCCGACAAGGTGGTCCGCCAGCTCGAGGATCATTACCGCATCTCTCCCGTGGGCAACGGCCTGTTGGAGGATCTGCTTCCCCGCCTCGACCGCGCCGGCATTGACCGGGCTGTGATGCACTGCGCCGCCACCAAGCCGGAGCAGGTCGTCCCGGCCAACAACTGGGCCCTCCACGTCCAGGAAAACTATCCCCGCCTGATCCCCTTCGGCACATTTCACCCCGCCTTCGCGGATTGGGAGGGAGAATTCGACCGGTTGGCCGCCGCCGGCATTAAGGGTATCAAGATCCATCCCGACTTTCAGGGCTTCTCCCTGGACGATCCGCGCCTCGATCCGATCCTGGAAGCCATCGGGCAACGTTTTTTCCTTATGGTCCATGTTGGAGACCTTCGCCCCCCCGAGGAAAATCCCTCCAGCCCCCAGAAACTGGCCGCCCTGCTCGACAGGTTCCCCCGCCTGAAGGTCATCGCCGCCCATCTGGGAGGCTTTCAGCACTGGCCTTGGGTGGTCGAGCACCTCGCCGGCCGCGACCTCTATTTCGACACCTCCAGTTCCCTGAACGCCATCCCCAGCCGGCTTCTCTTCGACATCTTCGCCCACCATCCTCGAGAACGGATCCTCTTCGGCAGCGACTACCCCCTCTTCGATCCACGGGAAGAGATGAAGCTGCTGCGGATCAGGATGCGCCTGGCCGACCGGGAGCTGGAAGAGTTGCTCACCAACGGCGAGCGCCTGTTCCCCAACTGAGGCCTGCCCCCATTACTCCCCGAAACCGGCGAAAAAGCGCTCCACGGCGGCAAAGACCTCCTCCACGCCGCCGGCGACCAGGCTGGGGCCGGGGAGGGACTCCAGAAAGATCCGCCCATAACTCTTGTTCACCACCCGGCTGTCGAGAATCAGCACCACCCCGCGGTCGGTGCGGTTGCGGATCAGGCGGCCGAACCCCTGCTTGAAGCGGATCACCGCCTGGGGAACGGTGTATTCCCGGAAGGGATCGCCGCCGGCTTTCTCCAGGGCCTCGGCCCGCGCTTCGAGGATCGGATCGGTGGGTACTCGGAAGGGGAGCCGGGTGATGATGATCTGTTCCAGCGCCCTTCCCGGCACGTCCACACCCTCCCAGAAGGAGTCGGTGGCGAAGAGGACGCTGGTGGGATCGGCGGCAAAGGTTTTCAGCAGACGGTGGCGGTTCTCCTCCCCCTGGCGCAGACAGTGAAAGCCACGGGCGTTAAGAACCGGCGCGGCCTCGGTGAATACCGATTTCAACAGCGAGTAGGCCGTGAAGAGGACGAAGGTTCTGCCGTCGGCGGCAACGATCGCCCGCTCGCAAAGCTCTCTGACCATGCGCGGATACCCGCCGCTGCCCGGTTCGGGGAGATCCCTCGGCGCCGCGACCAGCGCCTGCCGCCGAAAATCGAAAGGGGAGGAGAGTTGAAGTTCCAGGAGACGGTCGGCGCCGACACCATCGAGACCCGCGCGCTCCCTGAAATAACGGAAGGATTTTCCCACCGCCAGGGTGGCGCTGGTCATTACCACCGTCTTGTGGCGGTCAAAAAGGGCGTCACGGAGAATGGGGGCAACCTGCAGAGGGGCTGAACAGAGGCGGCAGACGGTTCCCTTGCCGCGCCCGATCCGTCCCTCGGCCACCTCGATCCAGACGCAGACGGAAGCCTCCCGCAAGGAGATTTTCTGCAAACCGTCGGCCAGCCGCTCCAGACGGCCGTAGATGGCCTGGATGTCGGTCAGCAGGGGAAGAAGCTCCTCCTGAAATCCCTCTTCCAGAGCTTCACACTCGTTGAGCAGCTCCTCCAGCCCGGCCACCATGGCCCGGACCTCCGTTTCCAGAGTTTCCAGCCGTTGCCGGATCATCCCCCAGGTCGCGGAAGCGGCGAAAGAATCGGTAATCCGGAAACGGAGTTCCTCCCCCTCCTTCTTTGGCCTATCGAGGAAGGCCAGCAGTTGCTCGGCCACCCCTTCCAGTTCGCTGACCGCGGCCCCGTGCAGTTCCCCGCATTCCCCGCTCAGGGTTTGGATTCTTTCAAACAATCGGGCATAAAGGACGTTTTCATGGGCGGGAAGAAGTGTCGCCAACTTGAGCAGCAACTTGGGAAGGAAGCCCTTGTCCGTCTTGCGGGGATGACGCAGCCGGTTGAGAGGCCGGGCAAAGGAGAAACGGCTCACCTCCAGGGAAAAAAAGCGGGTGGCCACATCCTCCAGATGATGGGCCTCATCCAGAATCAGGCGTTCGCAGGGCGGTAAAATGGCCGCTGAGGAATAGTTGCCGCTGTGAACGCGGATGGCCAGATCGGTCAGCACCAGGGCGTGATTGGCCACCAGCAGATCGGCCTGGGAAGCGAGGCGGCGGGCCTGATGGAAGAAGCATCTGCCGAATTCGGGACACCGGACCCGCAGACACTGGTCGAACTCGCTGCAGACTTCCTCCCAGACTGCTTCGCTGGGAACGAAAGGAAGCTCGCTGCGGGAACCCTCCTCGGCCTGCCGGCTCCAGTTGCAGAGGTCGGCCAGTTCCTGCTCCTGGAGGGACTCGAAGAGACCCGGCTCCTGACGGGCGCTTTCCAGGCGGCGCAGGCAAAGATACTGGCTTCGCCCCTTGATCAGAGCGGTCTTGAAGGAACGGCCGGTGGCCCGCTGCAGAAAGGGAATATCCTTGCTGAGCAGCTGTTCCTGAAGATTGATGGTGTTGGTGGAGACCACCACCCGTTCCCGATTGACTCCCGCCCAGAGGATGGCCGGAACCAGGTAGGCCAGGCTCTTGCCGGTGCCGGTGCCGGCTTCCACCAGAGCCAGCTTCTCCCCATTGAAAGCCTCGGCCACCAGAAAAGCCATGCGCAGCTGTTCGGGACGCTCTTCAAAACCGGCCAGAACGGCGGCTATCTGGCCGTCGCGGGCGAAGATTTTTTCCAGATCGGCATAGTCGATGGGGGAGATCTGTCGGGGGGCAAATGGCTCAACCACCTTATACACATTTTCCACAGAGTTATCCACAATGTAGAAGGCGACGCCGAGCCCGGCCAGACGGCCGGCGATGTCCAGATCGGCCGTCGATGGGTGCAAATCGCCGGAAGGATGGTTGTGGATAACCACGTCGCCAAAACGGCAGCCCGCGGTTACCGCGGGAACCGCCTCGCGAGAGCCGCGGGCCACCACCGCGACCTTTTCCAGCCGCAGCGAAGCATCAGTGGTTCCGACCAGGAAGACCTCGTTTCCGTCCGCCTCGGCGATGGCCGACCGGATGTCGCGGCGCGCCGCCTCTGAAAAAACGTCCTTCATAACCGTCAGATTCCCTTAAAAAATTGGTATTATAGGGAAGTGGAAAGGGAAATCAAAGGTGAAAGCCTGGCGATAATTGCTCCAGGAGGAAAATGAACGCCAAGGAAGACAAAGATAAAAAAAGGGATGACGGCTTCCCCGAACTGGAAGCCCTTGAACTGCCGAAGATGAATTTCAGCGGAATGGTGCGAAATTTCGGGCCGGGGATCATCCTGATGATGACCGGCATCGGCACCAGTCATATCATCACGGCGCCTACCGCCGGCGGTCGTTTCGGCTACGATCTGCTGTGGGTCATTCCTCTGGCCTATATCCTGAAATACTACGGCTACGAAATGGCCATCCGCTTCACCAACGCCACCGGCAAAAGCATTATGGAGGCCTATGCCACGGCCTGGATGAAATGGCCCCTCTGGTATATGCTGCTGACCACCCTGATTCAGTGCTGCATCGGCCAGGCCGGCCGCCTGATCGCCGCCGCCGCCGTCACCTACTACATCTTCAGCGTCTACTTCGGCCTCCCTCTGTCGATGGGGGTCTACGCCCTCTTTCTGGCCCTGCTGTCGGTCACCATCATCCTGCGCGGTGGGTACCATGCCGTGGAGACCGCCTGCAAATGGCTGGCGGGAATACTGATCGTCTCCCAGCTCATGATCTACCTGGTGGAGCCGGCACCTCTATCGGCCTTCCGCCACTTTGCCATTCTCGACACTCCGGAAGGCTCATGGATCATCATCAGCGCCTTTCTGGGGCTGCTGCCGACGGGGATGGACGTCTCCCTGCAGGCCTCCGAATGGGTGCGGGCCAAGAAAGCGGGGGTCGTCAACATCCGTCCCCTGCTGGAGGACCTCAACCTGGCGCCCCGTTTCGACCCCTTCGCTCCGGCCAAAAAGGATCTCGCCGTCGACATGGGCCGGCTCCCTCCTCATGCCCGGGAATACTGCCGGCGCTGGATGAAAACAAGCCTCAGCGACTACCGCTGCGGCCAGATCGTCTCCTTCGCCTCGGCCTGCATCTTCCTGCTGATCGCCGCCATCTGGATCTTTCCGGGACACAACAGTGCGGACATCGCGGCGGATTACCCCAAAATCTTCGCCGTCGGCCCATGGATGATGATCGTCTTGCTGCTGGGGGTCTTTGCCGCCGCCTTTTCTACTGCCTTCAACTACTTCGACGGCTGGCCAAGGGTGGTCGGGGCCTGCTGCCGGAACCTCTTCCGGAAAACAGCGGAACTTCCCGGCATCGCCCAGGCCGACCTGACCCCGGCCAAACGCGGGACCTGGTATTCCGAATACAACATCTACCGGCTGACCATGCTCTTTTCCCTCGCCACCTCGGTCATCATCATTCTCGGAGGGCCCAAGCCGACCGCCATCGTCCTGACCGCTTCCCTCCTTGCCGTGATCATCGCTCCGGTGATATTCTTTCTCAATCTCTACTACTGTTTCTCGATCATTCCCAAGGACAATCGGGAATGGTACCCTTCCCCCTTGGCGGCCTTTTTCGCCTGGGGGAGTTGCCTGATTTTCACCGGCGTCAGCATCGTCCTCATGGTGACCCGTTTTCTCCATCTCGATTGACCGCCGATGACATTTCCCACCACCTTAACCAACCTATGCGCCGAACCGGACCATGGCATGGCTGTCCCCGCTCTGAAAATCGAGCATCTTGGCAAAACCTTTGGCGCCACCACCGCCGTCGACGACCTCTCCCTTGACATCGCTCCGGGGGAGATATTCGGCCTGCTCGGCCCCAATGGCGCCGGCAAAAGCACCACCATCAACATGATCACCGGGGTAACCCGCATCGGCTCCGGAAAGGTTTCGGTCTTCGGCTACGACAACCGTGGGAATTCTCTAATCACCCGGCGGCTGATCGGGGTCATGCACCAGGAGATCGTCATTGACCACTTTTTCACTGTCAACCAGGCGATCCGCATCCATGCCGGCTATTACGGACTGCGCGACGACCCCCAATGGCGCCGCACCCTGATCGAAAGACTGGGCCTGGTCCCCCATCTCGACAAACCGCTGCGGGAGCTTTCAGGAGGGATGAAGCGCCGCTTCATGATCGCCAAGGCGATGATCCACAAGCCCCGGCTGTTGATTCTGGACGAGCCGACGGCCGGGGTCGATATTGAACTGCGCCGCTCCCTGTGGGAGTTCGTCCAGGAAATCAACAACGCCGGCACCACGGTGCTGCTCACCACCCACTACCTGGAAGAGGCCGAGAGGATGTGCGGGCGGATCGCCATCATGAACCAGGGAAAACTCATCGCCCTGGAACGAAAAGAAACCCTCCTCAACCGGCTGGGAGGACGGCGGATCACCGTGACCCTGACCGAGGAACCCCCTCAGGCCCTGCCTGAATCTCTCCTGGAAAACGGCTGCCTGCTCTCCCGGGAAAAAAATCGTCTGACCTTTTTTCTGGCCGGGAACTGCACCACCGGCGACATCCTCCGCCGATTCCACGACAGTGGCCTGCGAATCGCCGATATCGATCTCCACAAACCCGATCTGGAAGAGGTTTTTCTGCAGCTTACCGGCAGGGGGAAGGTTAACCGCTCCGGAGAAAGATCATGACAAATCCCCTGCCGCTTCCCCCCTTCGAGCCGTGGATACCCTTTCTGACCCTGCTCAAAAGGGAAATCATGCGCTTCATGCGGGTCTCTTTTCAGACCCTGCTCGCCCCGGTCATCACCGCCTCCCTCTACCTTTTCGTCTTCGGCGCCACCCTTGGTCAGCGGATCTCGGTGCTGGAAGGATTCAGCTACGCCCAGTTCGTCATTCCCGGCCTGATCTTGATGGGAATCATCAACAATTCCTTTTCCAACACTTCTTCATCCCTTTTCATGTCCCGCTATCTGGGCAATATCGTCGATCTGCTGGTATCTCCGATCACCCCGGCCCAGATCATCCTCGCCTACACCGTCGCCGCCATGCTGCGGGGAATGCTGGTCGGCGCCGTCATCACCCTGATCGCCCTCGGCTTTGCACCCCTTCCCTGGCTTCATCCCTTTCTCTGCCTGCTGATGGCCCTGCTTTCCAGCTTCCTCTTTGCCCAGTTTGGGATCATCGCCGCCATCCACGCCAACAACTTCGATTCCCTGAGCATGTTCACCAATTTCCTGCTGCTGCCGTTGATCTACTTCGGCGGGGTCTTCTACCCGGTATCGATCCTTCCCCCTTTCTGGGAAGGGGTGTCCCGCTGCAACCCCCTCTTCTACCTCATCGACGGGTTCCGTTTTGCCCTCCTCGGCACCGGCGACAATCCCTTCTGGCTCTCCTTCGGCGCCGCCGCGCTTCTCGCCGCAGCCCTTTTCATCTGGGCCGGGCTGCTCATCGCCACCGGTTATCGCCTGCGCAATTGAAAGGAATGGGAACAGACCGCTTTTCTCATGGCGACCCCCATAAATGGAATTATCATTTTTTGCGAGCGGAAAAAGGAAATCGGCTGTATCATGTTGAAGTGATTCAGGATCGACTATAGAAGGAGAGGAAAGACCATGGAAACTCATGCCGGCGGATTGCCGATCGCCCGAGGAAAGACAGTTCTCAACCTGATTCCGCGCATGGCCAACCGCCACGGCCTGATAGCCGGAGCCACCGGCACGGGAAAAACGGTTACGCTGAAGGTGCTGGCGGAGAATTTCAGCGCCGCCGGCGTGCCCGTCTTCCTGGCCGACGTCAAGGGGGATCTTTCCGGGTTGTGCGATCCGGGAGGAAACCACGCCAAGATCGCCCAAAGGGCCAGTGATCTGAATCTGGAAGGTTTCACTTACCGCGGCTTTCCTGTTGTCTTCTGGGATCTCTTCGCCGTCAAGGGGCATCCCGTGCGGGCGACGATTTCCGATGTCGGGCCGCTGTTGATGGGGCGCCTGCTGAACCTCAACGAGACCCAGAGCGGGGTACTCAGCATGGTCTTCCGCATCGCCGACGACAACGGCCTGCTGCTCCTCGATCTCAAGGACCTCCGCGCCATGCTTCAGCACGTCGGCGAAAACGCCAGCCAGTTCCGCAACGCCTACGGCAATGTCAGCAGCGCCAGCATCGGCGCCATTCAGCGCGGACTGTTGCGACTGGAAGAGGAAGGCGCCGATCGTTTTTTCGGCGAGCCCGCCCTCGATCTCGACGATTTCATGCGCACCGACCCGGAGGGACGCGGTGTCATCAACATCCTCGCCGCCGACCGGCTGATGTCCTCCCCCAACCTCTACTCCACCTGCCTGCTGTGGATGCTGGCCGAACTCTTCGAACAACTTCCCGAGGTCGGCGATCCCCTCAAGCCAAAACTGGTCTTTTTCTTCGATGAAGCCCATCTCCTCTTCAAGGATGTCTCCCGGGCCCTCCAGGACAAGATCGAACAGGTAGTGCGCCTGATCCGCTCCAAAGGGGTAGGGATCTATTTCGTCACCCAGAATCCCCTCGATCTGCCCGATGCAGTCCTCGGCCAGCTCGGCAACCGCGTCCAGCACGCCCTGCGCGCCTTCACCCCCCGCGACCAGAAGGCGGTGCGGGCCGCTGCCCAAACCTTTCGCGCCAACCCCGGATTGGATGTGGAAAAGGCGATCGGCGAACTGGGGGTCGGCGAAGCGCTGGTTTCCTTTCTGGACGACAAGGGGATTCCGGCGATGGTGGAGCGCGCCCTCATCTATCCCCCCGTCAGCCGCATGAGCCCCCTGGAGGATCGGGAACGGGACACCATCGTCAGGAGTTCTCCCCTCTACCGGCGCTATCAGGAGAGCATCGACCGTGATTCGGCCTACGAACGCCTCAGCCGACGGGCGGAACAGGCGCCGGCCCCTGCCGAGCCGCCCCCGTCCCGCGCCGGGCGGAGGGGCTCGCAAGTCGGGATGTTCGAGGCACTGGCCAAAAGCGCCGCCCACGCCATCGGCAGCCAGGTCGGCCGGCAGCTGATCCGCGGTATCCTCGGCTCCATGCTCGGCAAGAAAAGATAAAAAAACCTGGGGGACTTCCGGTTTGCCACCGGGGGGGCCGTCAAATCACCAACGCTCGCCAGGATAAGAAATCATCCAACAAGGACTCACCGGCCGTGAATTTTTCGTTGGAAAACTTCCTGAGTTCGAAAACCGCCCTGTGGCTGGTCGTTTGTCTGGGCGGGGTGGCCGGCCTGGGCCTCTACACCCTGCATTACGCCGAGGGCCTTTCCTACCTCAGCGCCGATCCGCGGGCCTGCGTCAATTGCCACATCATGCGCCCCCAGTTCGACTCCTGGCAGAAATCGGGGCATCACCATGTGGCCACCTGTGTCGATTGCCACCTGCCCCACACCTTTGTGGCCAAGTACATCGCCAAGGCGGAAAACGGCTACCATCACTCCAAAGGCTTCACCTTCCAGGATTTTCACGAACCGATCCAGATCAAGGAAAAGAATGCCCGCATCCTTCAGGCCAACTGTATCCTGTGTCACGGAGACCTCGTTCACGCATTGCGCCCTGAAGGGGATAGGCCCGGCCAGGTTTTGAACTGCGTCCACTGCCATGCCGGGGCCGGTCACGGCCCGCGGACCGGGTTGGGTGGTTTTTATTCAAAGGATGAAATCCGAGGAGGTTTTCGATGAACAAAAACAAGGGTTTTCGCATCCTTTTGGCACTCGCCTTTGTCGGCAGCGCCATCGCCGCGGCGGCCATCGGCGCCCTGCTGATGAACATCCAGCAACGCAAGGCGGAAGGCGCTCTCCCCTTCGTGCGCGTGGTCGAGGTGGATGAGGACACCACCGATCCCGCCGTCTGGGGGCGCAACTGGCCGATGCAGTACGACTTTTACCAGCGCACCGCCCTGACCACACGCACCCGCTTTGGTGGCCATGGCGGTTCGGAATCATTGCCGCCACAAAAATCGTCCACTTTTCCCTGGCTCAGCACCATCTATCAGGGCTACGCCTTCTCCATCGACTATCGGGAACGGCGCGGCCACGCCTATATGCTCGTCGACCAGGAACAAACCCTGCGCCAGCAAGTCCCCCAGTCCGGTTCCTGCCTCCATTGTCACGCATCCCTTATGCCCGTTTACCGGGCCCTGGGCGGCGGTGACGCCATGGCGGGTTTCGAGGCCTCCCACAAGTTGTCCTACCAGGAGATGAACGCTAAACTGCATGACATGGGACACGCCCACCCCGTTTCCTGCGTCGACTGCCATGACCCCGATTCCATGCAGCTCCGCATCACCCGGCCCGGCTTTGTCCGAGGCATTCAGCTCCTGGCCGATTCCGGCGAACCTCTTCCCCACCTCCCCTCCATCGAACTGTGGCGGCAGGGGAAACGCCAAAAGCCCTACGATCCCAACAGCGAGGCCACCCGCAACGAAATGCGCTCCTTTGTCTGCGCCCAATGCCATGTGGAGTATTACTGCGCCGGCAAGATGCCCCTCGTCTACCCATGGGGAAAGGGTCTGACCGTGGAAAATGTCGAGGCTTTCTGGAACGAGAAGAAGTTCCCCGATGGCGGCGAGTTTCATGATTTTGTCCACAAGCTCACCGGCGCTCGGATCTTCAAGGCCCAGCATCCTGAATTCGAGGTCTGGAGTCAGGGCACCCACGCTCGCGCCGGAGTCGCCTGCGCCGACTGCCATATGCCCTATCTGCGCGTCGGCGCCACCAAAATTTCCGATCACTGGGTACGCAGCCCTCTCCTGAATATCAACCGCAGCTGCCAGGTCTGCCACGCCGTCGACGAGAAGGAACTGCAGGCCCGCGCCGACAAAATCCAGGACCGCAACTATGAACTGCTGCAGAACGCCGGAAAGGCGGTCGAGGATCTGATCCACGCCATCGTCAAAGCGCGCGGCGACGGAGCCAATGACGACCAGTTGCGGAAAAGCCGCGAGCTGCAGCGCAAGGCCCAGTGGTATCTCGATTTCGTCTCCTCGGAGAACTCCATGGGCTTCCACGCCCCCCAGGAGACGGCGCGCATTCTCGCCAACGCCGCCGACCTTGCCCGCCAGGGCCAGATTCACGCCATCCGCTGGCGGGACAACTGATCTCCCCGGAATCCCCGAAAGGGAGCAAGGAAATCGATTCGCCGGTTTCTCCTTGCTCCCACGCGGTGTCATCCTCTACCATGGCAAAAAGGTCTCAAACCGCTCTCCCGCCAAGGATCCCCATGGACAAGAAACACCCCTGCGCCGACTGCCGGGAATGCCTCTGGTGCAGCGACGAACGCTGCCGCCTCTGCCTGAAGAGCAAACCATGCTGCCGCCGCAAAAAACTCTCCATGACGGAACAGATCGCCCTTTACGATGAAGTAAATCGAAAGAAAGGAATTGAAGCCCTGGAGGAGAAAGCACCGGCGGGAAACGCTTCCCCGAAAACCGATGGATAGGGGCGGACTGCGTCGCATTCTCGAGGATTATCGACGCCTGCTGAGGGAGGTCGACAGCTGGTTTGCCGGCTGCATAGCTTCAGCGGGGACGGAGCGCATCGCCTGTGGCCGGGGTTGCAGCGAATGCTGCCGGGGACTTTTCGATATCACCCTGCTCGACGCTTTTCTGATCCAGGAGGCCATAGCGGATTTGCCGCAAGCAGCTCGGGAGGAAGCGCGGCAGCGAGCGGTCTCTCGGCTGCCGGAGCTGAAACGGCTCTGGCCCGACTTGTCCCCCCCTTATCTTCTCAACGGCCTGCCCGGGGAGGAGTGGATGGAGATGCCCGAGGACGACCCAACCCCCTGCCCACTGCTCGGAGAAAATCGGCTTTGCCTGATCTATGAGGCGCGGCCCATGACCTGCCGGCTCCAAGGCCTGCCACACGTCGACCGTTCCGGAGAGGTTTTCCTGGAAAGCTGGTGCAGCCACAACTTCCGGGGGGAAAAGCCTTTGGACGATCCTGCCCTGCGCTGGACCTTCCGGGAGGCCTTCGCCCGGGAAGCGGCCCTGATCGGAAAACTCGCCGAGATTCTCACCAGATTCCCTCATCGGGAAATGGACACCTTCATCCCCTTGGTTCTGCTCACCGACTATGACGCCGTCGACTGGCGGAACCTGCCAGGATTCTGAAAAAACCGGGTCGTTTATTATTTGATGCCGAAGACCACCCTCGACCCCTCTCCCGGAACCACAGGCGAATCGATAACGATGCGCTTTTCCAGCTCCGGCTTCAAGGCGATGAAAGCCTCCCGCAATTGTTCGGCCCGCTCCACGGCAAGCGCCTTGAGGGCGACGTCATCCTGGGGATGATGCTCCCGGATCATCTCCATCATCTCCTCGGGCGGCAACTCCTTGACCAGGCCAAGGACATTCTTCGGCTTGTCGAAAGTCTGTTCCTTGTAAACCTTGAACAAAAGTTTCTGATATTCGTCGGCGTCCACCTGGGGACTCACCGGCAACTCCTGCGGCTTGGCTTCCCCCCGCTCCTTCTTGGGCAGATCCTCATGCTTGAGCTCCTGCATGCGCCGCAGCACATAGGCATCCGCCAGCTGTTTGCGATCCCCCTCGTCGGCGTGGGGAATGAGCACCAGTTTGATTTTGGGACGGGACATCAGCATGTCGGCAACGGCGGGAATCCCTCCGGCATCCTTGGCGAGAAGGCGTCCTTCCCCCGGATTGAAGGAGATGTACTCGAGACCGCCGTCCCCATCCCCCATCATTCCTCCCAGCAAGGCGAAGGGTGAGGTCACCGCTTTCATCAGCAGGTTGACGATGACCTTGAGGATCAGGCCGCCAACGCTGAAACTCGGATCGTTCAGATCGCCGCGCACCGGCAGGTTGAGATTGATATTGCCGGAGGGGTCCTGCAAAAGGCTGACCCCCAACTTGACGGGAAGGTCGGGAGCATCGGGCGATTTGACCTTGTCGCCCAGCTCCAGGCTGTCCAGTCTGATGCGGTGCCGGGAATCGAGACGCCCCTGATCGACCAGAATTTTGCTGGTGATGGTGAACGCCCCTTTCCTCAGCGGATAGGCGATAAATTTCTCGGACATAGGGGAGAAAGGCGCCAGATTGAGGGTGCGCATCTCGGCCGTCAGATCGATGCGGAAATCGGCCAGCAGGGGATTCATGGTTCCCTCCCCCTTGATCGGCGCCCCGTCCAGTTCGCCGCTGAAAACCACCTGCGCCCTGCTGTCGGGGTCGCTTTCCAGGCCGCGGACGGTGACCGCCATCTTTTCGAGGCGGTTGGTCACCGCCGGCTGATAACGCTCGTCGCGCACCATCAGCGAACCTTCGCTGACCGCCACTTCACCAAAGCGCAGATAGGGCTCATCGCCCTTGCCGGTTTTCTCCGTGGCAGCAGGAGCCGGGGCCTTTCCTTCGGCGGCGGGAGCGGCGCCCAGAAGCCGGGAAATATTGTTTATGCCATCATTGGCCACGACCAGATTGAGACGGGGGCGCAGCACCGAAACCTTGCCGGCGCCGTAACGCTGCCGGCCGGTGTCGATATCCACATCCTGCACCCGCAGGGTACGTAGCGCGGCGAACTCCTGACGAACGTCGAGAAGTGAAAGGTGATCCAGAACGGCCAGCCCCTTGACCTGCGCCAGGTTCTCTTCACCCTTTTTCTTGACCGTGCTGTGAAGGTTGAGGGTCAGTTCACCGCTGCCCAGGCGCAGGTTTGGGGAAACCTCAGCCAACATCGGCGAGAGCGGCTTGAGATTGAGTTTGTCGAGGCGGAGTCGAAGATCGAGATCCAAAGGCTCCAGTAGCGCCTTGCCATCAACATTGAACCCTCCTCCCTTTTCCCCCCTGCCGCTCAGGGCGATGCCGAGGGCGCTGCCGGGGACCGTGTCGAAACCGGTGATGGTGCCGGCCAGCTTGTGGAAAACGGCGGTGGTCGTCTCCCGCGCCGCTTCGAGGGTAGCGGATACTCGTCCCTCCTGCAATTTCAGCTCGGCCAGACGCACCCGCCACGGCATCTCTTCGGTCCCGGCAGCCGGCTCTGCGGGAGCGGAAGCTTTATCGGCGCCAACAGGGGCAGGCTCCGGGGGCAGAAGAGCCAACAGATCGATCGCCCCGGTGCGGTCGCGGCGCAGGCGCAGATCGGGGCGATTGACGAGAAGCCGGGCCACCTCCACCTGCCGCTCCTGCAGATCGACGGCCAGCCCGGTCACGGCCAGTTCCCCCATCTCGAAAAAAGCCTTCTTGGTGTCGTTGCGAAGCAGTGTCAAGGCCTTGAGACCGGCCTCTCCGTCTTTCACAAAGATGGAGATATTATTTTCTTTTTCAGCCAGTTCCAGACGTCCGGCGAAACGCAGAAGGCCCTTGCCGAGGGTGGCGGCAATGCCGCTCTCGGCGATATAAGGCTGAAAATCGGCCAGTGAAAGCTCATCCAGGCGCAGGCGGATATCCCCCTTGAGAGGGAGCACCGCCAGTTTCCCTTCCAGAGCAAAGCGGCCGCCCTCGTTGAGGGTCATGCTTCCCTGCAGATCGGCGGGATCGGTCCCGGGCAGGTGGAGACCGGACAGGGTGAGGGCGATCTGTTCCGCCTTGGCCTGGAAACCGCCGGCTACCTTGCGGTCCTCCCACAGCACCCGTCCGTCACGGAATTCAAAGAGTTCGACATGGATCGGCAGTTGCGGTTCCTGGGCGCCGTCCTTTTTGGGTGTCTCGGCCCCGGCGGGGCTCTTTTTCATCCAGCTCAGCCAGTCGAGGCGACCGTCCTCGAGCAGAGCCAGACGCGCCTCCAGTCCATGAACCTCCACCTTTCTCAGGGTCATTCCTTCAGCCGTATTGAGACTGCCGTCGAGATCCACCCGCAGACGGGGCAGACGCAGCGCCTCCTTGCCATCCGGAGCGCGGACGTCCAGGTCGTTGAGGGTCACATTGCCCTCCAGACCCAGGCGGAGGCCGGTATCGGGGAGTTGCAGCATGCTGAAAACGAGTTCCGTGCTAAAACTTCCATCCTTGACCACGGCGGCAGTGAAGGGCGCCGCATAGGGCTGGAAGCGGGCCAGTTCGAGGTTGTCGAGATGAATGTTGAATTCGGTGCGCAGCTGCTCAGCGAAGGGGGTCAGCTGTCCGTCCACCCGCAACGGACGGCCGTTGACGACTGCCTCGAGAAATGGGGTGATGGGATGGTCACGATGGCGGTTCAGGGTGGAGGTGAAAGGGACAAAAAAGGAGAGATCGGAGACAGTGTGCTCCGCCTGACGGATGTCGTCGCTAAAATGCAGGTCACCCCCCTTGATTTCCAGATCGGTGACAACCACGCCAAAGAGCTTCATCCCCTGATCGGTTTCGGCGGCCGGAGGTTTCTCCTCTTCGGCGGGGGTCTCCTTTGACAGGTTTTTGGTCAAATCGGTGACGGAAAGCAGGCCGTCCTTACGCAATGCCAACTTCACTTTGGGGGCGACGAGACGCAGGTCGCTGAGGACCGGAGCCAAGCGGTAGATGCTGGCCGGGCTGAGACGCACCTCGAAACCCTCCAGAGAAAAAAAATCGCCGCCATCGGGCAGAGGGATGCGCAGATCCTTCAGGGACAGGCGCAGGGTGAAAGGATTGAATTTCACCTGCTCGAGGGTGCAGGCGCTGCCGAGGTTTTTGGAAAGCTGAGTTTCGGCGGTACGCCGGAGAATCGGCGGCAGGATGAGCCCCATCCCCACCGCCCACAGGGCGACAATAGCCGCAGTCCACAGCGCGATCCGCCGGATCCGCTGCCGATGCTCGGAATAAAACCGGAAAATTTTCTTCATCATAAAATAAACCTCGGGACATAGATTGGGTTTGGAGATGCGCGGCAACCCGGCGCTAAAGGTTGCGGCCGCCCTACGGGTTTACATTATAGCCCTTTATTTCCTTTTCGTCCCCCTTGTCGGCACGGCGTTCCAGGGATCGTCGGGCCAGGGATGTTTGGGATAGCGTCCTTTCAATTCTCTTTTCACTTCGGGGTAAACCTTCCGCCAGAAATGGCCAAGGTCGCGGGTCACCTGAATGGGACGCCGCGCCGGAGAGAGAAGATGGAGCAGCACCGTTATCTTCCCTCCGGCGATACGCGGGGTTTCGGCCAGACCGAACAACTCCTGGAGTTTGACGGCCAGCACCGGACCGCCTTCGGCACCATAATCGAGGGGGATGCGGGAGCCGCTCGGCACCGTCAGGTGGGTCGGCGCCAGCTCATCGAGGGCTTTGCGTTGGGGTCGGGAAAGTTGCGCCGACAGGGCCGGCACCAGATCGAGGCGGGCCAGTTCGGCCCTGGAGCGGATGCCGCCGAGGAAGGGCAGCAGCCATTCCGCCACTTTCTCCAGCAACGCCTCGCAGCGGAAGTCGGGCCATCCTTCCTCGGGGAACAGGGCGGCCGCAAAACGGACCCGCGCCATCAGCAGTTCAACCCCTGTGCTCCAGTTGAGCGCCGTCATCCCCATGCCGCGGATCCCTTGAAGCAAAGCCGCCGCGACTTCCTCGGCCGTGGCCTGCAGCGGCCGGCTCGCCACCGTAACCGCGCCCAGCCGCCGCACCTCCTGCGTCGTGACCCGCTTCTCCCGCTCGTCCCAGACAACCTCCCGCCGCCAGGGCAGCCCTGCTCCAAAAAGTTTCTCGATATCTTCACCTTCAAGGGCGGCGGCAACGCGGATCTCCCCCTCACCCCGTTGGCCTTCACAAACCTCCGCCGCCACGATCCAGGGTTCGCCGTGCAGGGAAGAAGTAGGGGCGAGAACAGCCCCCTGCCCACCGGCGAGAAGATAGCTGCGGCTTCCGGGACGGCGTTCCCGGCCGATCCGTTCGGGATAGGCGAGGGCTAGAAGACGGGCCACAGTTCGGGAATCGGGCCGTTTCCCCTCGTCTTTGACCCCCAAATGGCGGCGCCAGAAAAGGGCCGCCCGTTCGACGGCGGCGAAAGAAGAGTTATCCCCGCTGCACCGACGCTGGCGGACCTGCTCCTCGAAAGCATCGAGAAGATCGTTTCTGGATCGACAGCCCGAAGCGGAGCGCCTTTTGAACAGATCCCCTTCACCGAGCAGAGCGGCCAGATCACACCCCAAGGCCGCCATTTGCCAGCGGTGGGCCGCCGTCAGGAGGCGGCCGAGACGGGGATGGATCGGCAGCTCCGCCATCTCCTGGCCCAGAGCAGTGATCCTCCCCCGGTCATCCAAGGCCCCCAGCCAGGTCAGCAGCTGCCTTCCTCCGGCCAGAGCGCCGGAGGAAGGGGGATCGAGCCAGGACAGAGCGGAAGCGTCCGTTATCCCCCAGGCAGCCAGTTCCAGGCCCAGCGGGGCGAGATCGGCGGAGCGGATTTCCGGCGGCGTGAAAGGAAGCAGGGTGCCGTGGCTCGCTTCACTCCACAGACGGTAGCAAACCCCCGGCGCCACCCTGCCCGCCCGTCCGGCGCGCTGCTCGGCGCTGGCCCGGGAAATTTTCACCGTCTCCAGGCGCGACAGGCCGGAAGCCGGATCAAAGCGGGGACGGCGGGCCAGACCACTGTCCACGACCATACGCACCCCCTCGATGGTGAGGCTGGTCTCGGCGATGTTGGTGGCCAGCACCACCCGCCGCCTCTCCCCCGGGAGAATGGCCCGCTGCTGCTCGGCAAAGGGGAGATCGCCGTAGAGAGGGAGAAATTCCACATCGGGAAAGCGGCCGTCCTGGACCAGAAGTTCATGGCAACGGCGAATCTCCCCCGTTCCCGGCAGAAAAACCAGCAGATCTCCATCGCGGTCCCGCAGCGCCCGGCGCACCGCCGCGGCGGTATAGTCGGCGACATTTCCATCAGGATCGCGAACCAGATAACGGACCGTCACCGGAAACGCCCTTCCCCGGCTGGTCACCAGCGGCGCGTTGCCGAGCAGACGGGCCACCGGTTCGCTGTCGAGAGTGGCCGACATGACCAGGATGCGCAGGTCCGGCCGCAAGGCGGAACGGACGTCGAGGCAGAGGGCCAGGGCCAGATCGGAATGGAGATGGCGTTCGTGAAACTCGTCGAAAATGACCGCGCCGACCCCCTCCAGAAGCGGATCCCGTTGCATCCGGCGGGTCAGAATCCCTTCCGTAATCACCTCGATGCGGGTTTCCCGGGATACGCGGCGCTGGTAGCGAATGGCGTAGCCGACCCTTCCCCCCGCCTCCTCGCCGAGCAGAAAAGCCATGTAGGCAGCGGCATTGGTCGCCGCCAGGCGGCGCGGCTCAAGCATCAGGATCGACCGCTCTGTCAGCCAGGGCTCGTCGAGCAGGGCCAGCGGCACCCGCGTGGTTTTGCCGGCACCCGGCGGCGCCTGCAACACCGCCGCGCCATGGACATTCAGAGCTTTTTTAATTTCAGGAAGAACGCTGTCGATGGGCAGCGGAGGGAAAGGGCGTAAAGACATCAATCATCATCCACAGGTCAGGAAAAACGGCAACCGTCCCTCGACCGCCAGGCGACGCCAAGGAGCCAGAGAAAAAATCCCAACGCGCCGCCGCCGGCGTCCAGATAAAAATCCCCCACTCCCGCGGCCCGTCCCTGCACAAAAAGCTGCATCATCTCGGTGCTGCCGGCCAGCAACAGAACATCGGCCAGAACGATCACCCATCGGCCCGGCGCCGATACCGTCAAAAGGGTCAGGGTCAACAGAGCGAAAAGGATGAAATGGCCGGTTTTGTTGGCCCGGTACACGAATCGGGGCAGATCTCGATTCTGCCGTGCCGGCTGACCCGACTCAAGGCTTTTGGCTTTTTTATCACCGCTGAAGTCCCGGGACGGCGGCTCTTTCTGACGGAAGATGGCGTGAACCTGCTCCCGAACCTGGGAAACGATCTGAAAGCGAAAACTTCGGGTGGTGAGGGTCCCGGCCAAAACAAGGAATATCAGCAGAACGAGGACAATCCTTGAGAAAAACCTGATACCAAAGAGATAGGGGAGAAGCATGGCGGCCAGAAATGCCCCCCACAGAAACAAAAAATGGTTTGAGGTAATTCCCGGCAGGAAGTCGAAGAGCTCCTGCCCTTTCGTCAAAAACAGCAACGACGCCGATGACAGGATGAAAAAGATCAGGATACGCAGGATCAGCCATTTCATCGTCAACCTCAGCCAGCAGATCAAAAATCTCCGGCAGTCGGACATCTCAAACCTTAGCGGGCCGATTTGCCGCCATCCGCCGGTTCTTTATGCTAGCATTTTCTCATGGCGTTGGAAAAGGCTTACCCGCTGCTTTTCATTCCGCGAGGCAAGCTCCACCATATCCTTATGGTGAGAAAGATGACCGGCTAGACCCTTGTGGGATAACCTCTTCAGCCGCTTTTCGGGAGGGAACAGGATGAGCACTCAACACCATTCGGCGGAATCCATCCTCGGCACGGTGCGTGGTTTCATGGCCGCCCGGGTCATTCTCAGCGGTGCCGAACTCGATCTTTTCAGCCTTCTGGAGAAAACCGCCCTGACGGCCGGGGAAACCGCGGAAAAGATAAAAGCCGAAACGCGCGGCCTGACCATTCTTCTTGACGCCCTGAGCGCCCTCGGCTTCCTGGTCAAAAAGGAGGGGCGTTACTGCACCGAAGCGTCGGCTGTCCCTTTCCTTTCAGCCCATGGAAAGGATTCGATTCTGCCGATGCTGCTTCATATGGGGAGGTTGTGGCAAAACTGGTCCCGGCTCAACGACATCATTTTAAGCCACAGAGCGCCGGACGGGGTGGAAACGGGAGTGCTGTCACCGGACAATGCCAATGCCTTCATCGACGCCATGCATATGATCGGCGCCAAAGCGGCCCCTGAGATTGTCACGGCCGTCGCTCCGGGAACGGCCCCCCGTCTTCTCGACGTCGGGGGAGGTTCCGGTACCTATACCATCGCTTTTCTTGCGGTGGTCCCGGAAATGAAGGCAACGCTCTTTGATCTGCCGCGGGTTGTCGAAATGGCCCGCAAACGACTTCTCGCCGTCGGCCTGTTGGATCGGGTGACGCTGGCCGCAGGGGATTACAACCAGGATGAATTTCCACCAGGACACGACCTGGCCTTGCTTTCGGCCATCATCCATCAGAACAGCCCGGAGCAGAACCTGGCCCTTTACCGGCGAATCTTCCGCGCCCTGGAAGCGGGCGGCCGGATCGTGATCCGCGACTATGTCATGTCCGCCGATCGCACCATGCCACCGGAGGGCGCCCTTTTTGCAGTCAATATGCTGACCTCTACCGAAGGTGGCAACAGTTACACTTTTGCGGAAATCAGGGCCGGACTGGCCGCTGCAGGCTTTAAAAAGATCAGGTTGATCAGGGAACGGGAGATGTCCTCTTTGGTGGAGGGATTCAAACCCTGACGGTTTTTCTTCAATATACTCACCGCCTCCCCTGGCGAGTGGCGAACAAAGGGTGGCAAACGGTCATTTGCGTTTGCATAATTCACCCTCCATCATGCAGACACCACCCTTCATAGTTCCTCAACAGCTCACACAGAATTTCGATCCGCTCATGGTCAAGGTTGAAGGTCAGCCCGCAAACCGACTTGTAGCATTCGATTCTCGCCGCCAGTTCGGCGCCCCATTCGGGATCGAAAAAGCTCACCATCGCCGCCAGAAACTGCTCCTCGCCACCGCTTTCCCGATTGAAAACCGCCTCGATCTCCTCTTTCAGCGGCTGCAGTTCCTCCTTGCTTCGGGCCGTTTTCGGCGAAGCCGGGCCGAAAAGCCCGGGCCCCAGAAACTCCACTCCCTGTTTCCAGGCGGCCAGGAAACGGGCCCGCTTTTCCGCCGATTGCTCTACGACGTTCAGGACGTTGTCCTTGTTCATGACCGTCTCATTCGTCTTTTTTCTTGAATAAAGGACCTCAAATATCAGTTTAGCAGAGAAGGAAAAAACTTACTTCCTTGAGGCGTTCCCTCTTTCTTCAAAAACATGTCCCCTTTCCATGCGCAGGACGCGATCGAAAAATGGCAGGAAAAGCTCCATTTTCCGCCGTTCAAGGAGGGAAAGAGCGATTTCCTCGAAATCTTCCCCGAAATAGGCGTTGACTAAAAGGGTGGCGGCGGTCGAAGCCACCTCCATCAGCCTTTCGACAGATCCGGCATGGAGAAAAAGAGTGACATCATTGATCACCAGAATCGGGGCGGGTGAGGCGAGATAGGACTCCAGAACCATCTCGATGCGCCGCCGGTTCCCTTCAGCCAACTCGAGCACCTCGGCGGGATCCCTCCCCCGAAGGCGGGGTGCAGTGATCCAGGTGGTCAGATAGCGGAGCCGGGGATGGTCGGGAAGAACCATCTTCCCACCCACCCCGCGATAGAGATCGGGAGCCAAATCGAGCACCGCCACCCGATCCTCCCGCTCTGCCAGCACCTTTTCCACAAAAGCACAGGCGAAGCGGGTCTTGCCCGATTTAATGCCGCCGATGACGAGAGTTTTCCTGTCGAGAAGATTCTCAATATGAATATTCATGAAAAAGGAACGCTTCTTCAGCGGCTCAGCTGAAAAACCCCAGCCTCCCAGCGACAAAACGCATGGCAAGAAGGATCGTGACCAAAAGGGTCATGCCCCCGAGAAAATTGAGCAGCCGGGAATTTTTGTCCTCGCCGACAATCTCCTCCTTGTTCAGAAGGTAGAGGATGATGGCAAGAATCAGGGGAGTGCCGCACAGCCCCAGGGCCAGCATCAGGGGAAGCAACAGAAAAAATCCTCCCCTGAGGAAGGGCCCAAAGGCGACCACCAGGCAGATACCGATCACGGTCCAGATGAAACGCCGGTCGCGGTTGTTGTCGTAGAGGGGCCACTTCATCCTGTCCATGATGAAATAGACCCCGGCCAGAACCGTTGGCGACAGGGTCGAAAAAGCCGCCCCCCACAGCCCGAGGAGAAAGATCGCCATGGCGCCGGAGCCAAGCAGCGGTTTCAGGCTCAAGGCCGCGTCGGTGGCGGTGACCACCTTGATCTGATTGGGAAAGAGCACCGCGGCGGCGACGAGGAAAACCAGAATGCTGTAAAGACCGAAGGCGCCGCCCATGGACAGAGCATTGTCGATTTTGGCCAGGCGCAGGTCGCTGCGGGTCCATTTTTTGGCGTTGCAGTTGTAGGTGTGCATGCCGATGATGGTGATGTGAACCGCCCCGCCCATGATGGCGGCCATCATCAGGGCCGAATCCATCCCGCCGGGAAGATTGGGCATCAGTCCCCCGGCGATCTCTGTCCATGTAAGATCGACAAAGGCCAGAGTACCGAGGAAGGAGGTCAGGATAAGAACGATAAGCCCTTTGCACAGTATTTCGAACCAGCGGTATCCTCCCTTGATCAGAATGAGGCAGATAATGGCGGCGAAGAAGAAACCCCAATAGGGGGTTTGGATACCGGTAACCAGGGAAGTGACGCCGCTCAAGGCGTTCATCAGAACCAGAGCCGCCAACAGAGTGACCAGAACGGCGTCCACCGTCAAAAACCAGGCCCAGACCGGCCCGAGACGCTGTTCGGTGGTGGTGATGATCCCCCGCCCTTCGATGACACCGATCTTCACCGAAAGATGCTGGGCGGTGGCGCCGAACAGGACGCTCAACAACACTACCCAGAGCAGTTTATAGCCGTAGGTGGCGCCGGCGATGGAAAGACTGGCCAGAGTCGCCGGTCCGCAGGCGTCGGCGGCGATGATCCAGGCCGGGCCCATCTTGCCGAGGGTTTTCAAAATTTTGGATTCGCCCTTCATGAATCTTGCCGATCCTCTGGTCCATTTAGAATTGGAAAGGCGGGGACAATCAGTTTGGCTCTGCCCGGTGGCGCAACTTCAGGTTGCCGATAACCTCGAAAACTAACAAAATCAGGGCTGGAAAAGCAACAGAATCCGCGGTCGGCAGAAAAATTTCCCCTTGATAAATGAATGAGTTTTTTCCACAAGTTCCGCTTTGTGAGATAATGCCGCACGCTGCCCTGCCAAAAAGCGGGTCAACGTCCCAAGGAAAGCAAAATCGACAATCGATGAGGAATGATTCATGACTCCGCCGCTGAAAGCCCTGGAACTGTTCTGCGGCATCGGCGGTTTCGCCGCCGCGGCCGGAACCAACATCCGCATTGCCGGCGCCCTGGACCAGAGTGCGGTGGCGCTGGCAGTCTACCGATGGAACTTCCCGGAACACCCGGCCCGCCAGGCCGACCTGGAAAAGATCACCGCCGATGAACTGGCCGGTTACGGCGCCGATCTCTGGTGGCTGTCCCCACCCTGCCAGCCCTACACGGTGCGGGGCCGCAAAAGGGATCTGGATGATCCGAGGGCGCGCAGCCTGGGGCACCTTCTCGCCGTCTTTCCGGAAATTCCTCCAGACCGCCTGCCCATCCACCTCGCCCTGGAAAACGTCCCCGGCTTCGCTCTATCCCAGGCCAGGGACCGGCTGACCAGCCTTCTGCTGAAAAGAGGCTACCAGATTCGCGAACGGCACCTCTGCCCCACCGAACTGGGCATCCCGTCGCGCCGCCCCCGCTACTATCTGAGTGCCTCGCGGCTTCCCCTGAGGCCGAGTTTCTCATTCGAGGAGAGGCCTTTGCGCCCGCTCCTAGATTTCCTCGACCTCTCGCTGAACGATGACCCGCCGCCGGAGCTGCTCCTCGCTCCCGAAGTTCTAACCCGTTTCGGGGACGGTTTCCGCATCCTCGACCCCGACGAGGATACCGCCTACACCACCTGCTTTACCGGCGGCTATGGCAAATCACTGATGCACGCCGGCTCTTACCTGCGCTGCCGTGATGGAGTACGCCACTTCGCCCCCCATGAAATCGCCCGCCTGCTCGGCTTCCCCGTTTCCTTCCGCTTTCCTGAAAAATTGTCGTTGCGCAAGCGCTGGAAGCTGCTCGGCAACAGCCTGTCGGTTTGCGCCGTACGCGAAGTTCTTAACGGGTTTTCCGTCCACGCCTGCCCGACGGCGCCCTCCCTGTTTCCCTGACCTTACCTTTCGACCGTTTGGAATGCTTTTGGTTTACCCTTGGGCATGAACTGGCGCACGTGGCTCTTCACTTCCATGATGAGTATCCGGATTTCTTCGATAATCTGGACCATGGAAAAGCTGACGCCCTGGAGGAAGCCGCTGATCTCTGGCGAGGG
>JAAZDE010000126.1 GCA_012512925.1 Desulfuromonadaceae bacterium | reverse complement strand
GCTCAAAAACTCGCCCGCGGTCAAGGGTAATTACTTCAAAGTCGCCACCATTCTGGAATAAAGGGAAGAGAAATTTGATGGAGCCGATTTTTTTCTATCGCAATCCGCACATGTCCAGCCCTTCGGGCCAAGGCCCGCTGAGAGGATTGAAAATAGCCGTTCAGCCCACTCTTTCGGTGGCCGGTTGGCCGACGGAAGCAGGTTCGCAGGCCCTGATCGGGTATCAGGCTTTGGAAGACGCCACCGTTGTTGAACGGCTCCAGTCCAATGGAGCGGCCCCGATCGGCGCCACGCGGGTCAGTGAATTCGGCTTTGGCCTGAGGGGAAATCAGGCGGGGAAAGCCATTCAGCAGCAGCAGGCGGATGCCGAACTGGTGATCGATATGGGCGGAGAAGCCCGCCTGGCCGCCGCCCGCGTTGGAATCTGCGGCTTCAAGCCGAGCTACGGCCTGATCCCGCGCCTGGGACTCGTCGGCCTGATTCCGTCGATGGAGGCCTGCGGCATTTTGGCGGCGGACCCGAAAACCATCCGTGCCATCCTCCCGGCCATCGCCGGACCGGATGAACGGGATTTTTCCCTTCCCGCCAAACAGCTGAGCGATTTTTCCGTTGCCGGGATCGATCCTGGAAAAACCACCCTCGGCGTTATCGTTGATGTCTTGAACGAACTCTCCTCTCCCGAACGACAGTATCTGGAAAAAGAACTGGCTGGACTGAAAAAAATGGGCTTTTCCATCCGTGAATTGTCTTTTCCGGAATTTTCCCGGCACCTCCTGGTCCATCGCATTGTCGGGTCGGTGGAGGCCTCCTCCTGCACCGGGCGCTACGACTCGGTGCGCTACGGGAACCGCGCGCCGGGGGTCAAAAACTGGAACGAGATGTATCTCCAGTCGCGGGGAGCCGCCTTCGGCACCCTGCTCAAAAGCTATCTCTTCCAGGGGGCCTTCTTCCAATTCGAACGCTATCAGGCTTACGAAGCCGCCTGTCGCCTCCGCGGCCGTCTTCTTGCGGAAATGGACAATCTCACCGCCCAGGCCGATTTTCTGCTGCTGCCGACCCGCGCTTCGGACCTCGCCCAATCGCCCGACACCCTGGCCGATCTGTACGCCCAGGCGGCCCATACCGCTTTCGCCAACGTCAGCGGCCAGCCCGCCCTCCACCTGCCGGCGCTCCCCGGCGACACGGGACCCGGCTTCCAACTGAGCGGCCCGCGCCTTGCCGATGCGCGTTTGCTGGCGCTGGGGGATTATCTGTTGACCAAGCGCCAGAGAGGTGAATAGTCATGGAATTCGAAGCGGTCATCGGACTGGAGATTCATATCGAACTGAACTGCCCCACCAAACTGTTCTGCGATTGTCCCAACAACCCCGGCGAGGAACCCAACCTCAACACCTGTCCGACCTGCCTCTGGCTGCCGGGTCAGGTTCCCCGTTTGAGCCGGGCAGCGCTGGAAAAGGCGGCCCTGCTCTGTCTGGGGCTGAACGCCGAACTCCAAGCAAAAAGCGCCTTCGACCAGAAGGTCTACTACTATCCCGACCTCCCCAAGGGATATCAACTCTCCCAGGCCCATCTGCCGTTGTCGCGGGGGGGATGGATCGACATCGTCGACGAAAACGGAAACCCCAAAAGGCTGCGCATCCATCATATCCACATGGAAGAAGATGTCGCCAAACTGGTCCATGAGATGGAAGGACGGCTGCCGATCAGCCTGGTCGACTTCAACCGGGCCGGTGCGCCTCTGGTGGAGATCGTCACCGAACCTGATTTCCGCTCAGCCCATGACGCCATGGAATTCCTCAAGGCGCTGCGCACCCAGGTGCGCACCGTCGGCTCCTCCGAGGCCAGCATGGAAAACGGCACCATGCGGGTGGACGCCAACATCTCGATCCGCCCGCGGGGAACCGAGCAGTTGAACACCAAGGTGGAGGTCAAGAATATGAACTCCATCCGCCACGTAGGGGACGCCATCAACCACGAGATCACCCGCCAGAGCGCCTCCGTCAAGGCCGGCGAGGCGGTGATCCTGCACACCCGCCTGTGGGACCCGGACAAAAAGGCCACCCGGCCGATGCGGGCCAAGTTCGAGGGTCCCTGCGTTCCCGACCCGATGGTCCCGGCCATTGAACTGTCGGCGGAGGAAATCGAGGCTTTCCGGAATCGCCTCCCCGAAATGCCTGCCGCGCGCGCCGAACGGTTTGTCGGGCAATACGGCTTCTCCGCCGAAGAGGCGACCTATCTCAGTTCCGATCCGGAACTGGCCGGGTACTTTGAAGCGGTGGTCCGGCAGGGAGTGGCGCCGCGCGCCGCCATGCACTGGCTGACCACCCAGATGCTTCCCGCCGTCAAGGAAAGAGGCCAGGAACTGGGCCAGAGCAGAGTGCCGCCGGCGAGATTCGCGGCGCTTTTGGCCATGCTTGCCAGGGATGAAATCAACGCCAACGCGGCCCGCGAGGTGTTGGCGGCGCTCTTCGACAGCGACGAAACGCCGCAAGCCATCGTCAACGCCAAAGGCTTCCGCCAGGTTTCCGATCACTCCGCCATCGACGCACTGATCGACAAGGTTCTCTCGGAGCAGCAGGCGGCGGTAAATGATTTAAGAAGCGGTCAAAGCAAGGCCATGGGATTTTTGATCGGGCAGGTGATGCAGACCTCCGGCGGCAAGGCCAATCCCAAGATCATTCGGGAACTGCTGAGCCAAAAACTGGCCACTGCCGGACAGGCCTGAACGGCAGGGATAGTCGAAGGGATTGGACCAAGGGACCTGGTCAGGAACCACTGACATGAGCCACTGTGGGAGTATTCCCACCCCCTGCGCGGCGACAACAGCCAGCCGGAATCGAAGCTTCTCTGGCCCGGTTGGAACGCATTTCCGGCCATGAACCGGGGGAGGTCAGAGGATCTTCCGAGAACTGAACCATGGTTGCCCAGATCCAGATTGAACCGTTCCGGAAAATGCTGGGACACCTGCCCAATCAACGACAGGATAAGGGGTGAATTTTATATGAAATATTAACACCCCTTATCCTGTGTCCCGCCGGCAGGGCCAGGAATCGCCTTTTTCACCTGACCAGCAATACAGAGCAAGGGGCCCCCATCATCACATGACGGGCGACGCTTCCCAGCAGCAACTTGGCCAAATTGGTCAAACCAAAAGCCGAGATCACGATCAGGTCGATCTTCTTGGCCTCCGCCTCCTTCAATACTTCTTCGTAGGGATTCCCGATCCGAACATCAGTGGTAAAATTGACCGAATCTGCATCGGGAATCAGAGAAAGTTGCTTTTGAAGGACGTTTCGCGCGGATTGATCCAACTCGGCCTGCAGTGGCCTGACCAGTCTTTCATCGATGGTATAGTCAAGAGGAGCAGTCTGAACAGGTTTGGTAACCACATGGAGGACAAAAACCTCCGCCCCGTAACGTTTGGCGATGTCGAATGCCTGCTGTGTTGCCCTTAAAGCATTTTCCGATAAATCCGTCGGCACCAGAATCCGGGAAGGTTTAAACATGGCTTGCCTCCTTTTGCTTTAATTAGAGAACCGAAAAGGGATTTTTCAAGAGATACCATCCCCTGCCCCATGTTTCTTCTTCTAACCAGATTAAAAGGTTATTATCTAAGTTTATCAGAGGTCTTCTTATCTGCAAGGGTCACTGGAACCCATGGAATGTCCCCGCACAGCTTCACCTTCTGTTGATTTACCTGATGCCATAAATTAAGAGTAGCAACAAATCTCGAAATTTAAAGGATGACTGCGCCTCTCCCAATTCTGTACTGAATGATAAACGCGGAGTTGAAGGCAGGGGATTCCCGGTTGGCGCCGGGAAGGGGCGAAGCGCCCCTTCCGGTGCCGAAGGATCACGTCAAAGCGGATATTGATGACAGGAGCGGAATGTCGTTTGAGGGAAAGACAGGATTTCCCTGCCGGCCGGGGAATCAGAGGACCTTGTCGAAATCAGCGCTGTAGGGCTTGATGTCGATAACGGCTTCACCGTCAATCATGTTCACGCCACGGATGTGAAGGATGTTTCCTTCAATCCTCAACAATTCCACGATGCTGAACCCCAAGGGGCTGGGTCGGCAGTCGGCGCGGGTGGCGAAGATGCCCTGTTCCTCCTGAAAGGGTGGTTTCACCTTTATGAAGGGCCGGCCGGCGCGATGCATATGATAGAAAACGTAGATATGGGTGAACTTCTCCAGGCCTTCGAGCCCCTCTGCGCAACTGGAAATGATTTCGATGCTTCCTTCCGTGTCGTTAAGGTTCAGCGGCTGCATCAGAATTTCCTTGGGGTCCCGATATGGGCTGTTGACATACCCTATTACATTGAAACAGACCTTCCCGCCGCTAAGCCCGCCTTTGTCGATGCCGACCCCGGTGGAAGCATCGTGGTCCGGCATATCCCATCCTGATTTTTGAGCCATAAAATCACCTGCGTCCTTTGTTTTTTGTCTGAGAAAAAGATTTCCATTGCTGTGGAATTTGACCGGGTCATTCTACAATCCATTGCCGGCGATTTCAAGGACAGGGGACAGGCCACAGGGTCAGGGCTTGCTTTTTGCCGACGTTGCGGGCGGCCAACCTTCCGGCCGATTACTCTTTCGCAAAAAAACGGGAGCGATCGATTGCCAGGTTTTGCCTGGAGTACGGATTTATCCGGCATACCTTGGTCGCTGTGCCGGGTTGCACTATTCAACCGTCAGCCGAATTGTCCAATGACAGAAAAAAGCCCAAAGACAATACCTGGCCCGGATACTTTTGGTCAATTACCCGCTAGCGGCCGACATCAACATATCCCACGTGAACGGCTCCGGCTTGTTGGCATAGATATGTTGAAGTATTGAATAATCCTTGTCAGGTATATTTTGAACCATCTTCTTGCCGGTGGATTTCTTGCTGCCAGTCATATTCAAACCACTATATTTCAGGGAAAATGCTTTTCCTTCCTTAAAAATAAAAAATCGGGCAACGTAGGTCACGCTGACCTCCTGCAATTTACTGGCCGCCTTGTAAACCATATCTGGCGTAATTCTGATCCCTTCCAGTTCACTACCCCTAAACTTGTAAAAATCGATGGTTCCTTTGAACTCAACGATTGGACGGTTGTTGGAATCTACAAAAGAAGACCATTCTTTATCACCAAAATATTGATATCCATCCATGACATCCCCGATTTTTACCGATGGATCGATTTCCAAAACACCGCTTTTGACAATATCCTCAGGGCTGGAACCACACCCGGATGCGAATAAAGGAATGATGATTATCAACCCAAATATTACGTTTCTGATCTTTAATCTCATATTTTTGCATCCTTGGCTATTTGGTCACCAATTTTACATTTCGCTCTCTTAGGTCAGTTGCCAATCCTCCTATATTTTAACACACTGCCGAAAATCGCCGACCACCTCTGAATGCCCTACAAATCGGGGGCCCCTTTGGCTCGCTTGCCGCTCTTGAAGATTTCTGAAGGCAGTATGAGTTCCCCCTGGGATCTGAAGCGCACACCATGGAGGCCCGGTCCGGACAGTCTGCCGGTGATCTCGTAAGGAAGCGTCCCATGGTATTCGTTGGTAACAACGTCCATCGCCTGACGGGCGATACGGAAGACGGAAATACTCACCGGCACATCAACGATCGTCTCACCGAAGCGCGGCAGGCTGCCAGCGGCGTCGCTGACACCGGTAGCAAAGCGCCTGCCCCGCACATCCATCTGGACCGACATGCCGTTGAAATCCAAAGGCACATCATTGGGGTTTTGAATCCGCAACTTGACCAGCATGCGGATTTCCAAGCCCTGGCCTTGTAGGGGCTCAACCCCGGCCAGGATCACGTCGACGGGGGCGCGACTCTGAAGGATAGCGCAGCCGCCAGATAGCAGCGCTTGCATGACCAGAGCTAAAATCAGGATGCTTAGGCGAGTTGACATGGTGACCTCCCTTGACACGGCAGCGTGGGTCCTGGGTGAAAATCCCGGTCCTTTATGCTGAACTGAAGAACCAAAAAAGACAAGGTCCGGTTGCGGGATGAAATGATTCCGCTTGTTTTTTTCCCATATCCTGGCGGAAAGGATTCCCCTGACTGAAAGATCCGTTCCTTGCTCCGACCCTGCCCCCGCTCCGCCCGGTCGCTTTGCCAAAACTCCTTTTTCCCAAACAGTGGACGTTGAGAAAAACAGCGTTAAAATTTTTAAAAATGCCGGGATTTTTTCGGGGACCACCTCCTTTGAAACTCCGCCGATTTTTCATGTCCCTTAGGTTTAAAAACATTTCGGTTTTGATTACGCAGGGAGGAATCATGGAAAACAAGGAAAAAAAACTAAAGGATTGGATTGTGGAAAGTCTGGACGAAAAACCAATCCGGGATATCGCCAAGTATGGCATCGATGCCGGCTGGGGTGGATTGACGGAATATGCCGATACAAGTCAACTTTATGGAAAGTTCAAACAGGAGATATGGGAGGACTTGGTGGAGGAAGCCAAAGCTGGCGGCTTCAGCAACCCCCTTGAACTGATAGTGACTGTTTTCGCCAAGGACAAACTGGACAAGATCGAAACGGCCGACCAGTTTGAAAATCTGCTTTTCTGGCACCTGATGGAGAAAAAAATTAAAGAAATTACTTCCTGAGTTATCCGGAAAGAGCTTTCAGATCACAGAAAATGGCAACCTTTTGCGCTAATCTGCAAGTTTTTTCGGGCCTTCACCCAGACAAGAAAAAGGCCATAAAAAGCCACCCAGGAATCTTCCCTGAGTGCCTTTGATTTTTTGGCTGGGGACAAGACTGCGAAACTTGGTAACCCTGGGTGAACGTCGAGACGATGATCTCGCACGCGATTTACAAGGGCCCCTCATTTGATTCCGGTAGGTTGGAAAGGGAATGAGGTGGCCGCCCTGTCCCGGAAGCGGGCGGGAGATGCCGGACAGTTGTTAACGATCCGCTTCGGGATTCGCCGAAAAACGAGACAAACCCCACAACAAAAATCACGGCAGATGTGCCCGCGATTTCGGGCCAGCAATTCAATAAGTTGTTTATAAAAGAGAAAATTTTTTCTTGAGGCCGGGACTAAAGAATGGTCCCCGGGTTGCTATTTGCCCCGATGCCGCGAATGCCGCGTTTTCTGCCGTTTTTCGGGGGCCGGAGCTTTGGGCAGAGTGGTGCTGTTTTTCGGTCGCGCTGCCTGAACATGGATCCGGTAATCGATCAAAAGAGTGCCGTCGAGCGTATTCAGAGCATCTTTTGCTTCGCTTGCGGTAGCCATGCGCACGAAGGCGCAGCCCTTGAATTTACCCGATTTCGGATCGGTGAGCAGGTGGACTGACCGCACGGTTCCGCAGACCGCGAAAAGTTTCCGCACATCCTCTTCTCCGGCATTGAAAGAGATGTCGGATACAAACAGGTCTTTGTTCGTCGACTTATCTATCATGGAGATTATCCTCTCTACAGCTTCAGTTCGCCGTGCCCCTGATAAAGTTGGTCGCGCAGGCTAGCCACGTCGTTGTTATCCAGATATTCGTCAATACCCATCACCCGGTCAATCACCCCGCCGGGGGTGAATTCCACGATGCGGTTCGCGACGGTGGTGACGAATTGATGGTCATGCGAGGCGAAGAGAACCACCCCGGTAAAGGCGATCAACCCGTTGTTGAGGGCGGTGATGGATTCCAGGTCGAGGTGGTTGGTCGGCTCATCGAGAACAATGACATTGGCGCCGGTCAGCATCATCCTCGCCAGCATGCAGCGCACTCGTTCGCCGCCCGAAAGAACCTTGGTCTTTTTGGTTGCCTCATCCCCGGAGAAGAGCATCCGGCCGAGGAAGCCGCGGGCAAAGATTTCGCCATCACAAGGGGGAAACTGGCAGAGCCACTCGATCAGGTTCAGATTGTTTTCAAACCAGGCGCTGTTTTCCTTGGGGAAGTAGGCGTTGGTGATGGTCACCCCCCAGCGAAAACTTCCCGCGTCAGGCTGCAACTCGCCGGAGATGATCTGAAAGAGGGTCGTTTTGGCCAGACTGTCGCCGCCGACGAAGGCGATCTTGTCCCCTTTATTGACAGTCAGATTCAGATCGGCCAGCACCTCGACCCCGTCGATTTTTTTGGAGAGCCCCTTGATTTCGAGGATGATGTCGCCACAGGGCCGTTCGGGTCTGAAAACGACGAAGGGGTACCGGCGCGAGGAAATCGGCAGATCTTCGACGTTGAGCTTTTCCAGCAGTTTCTTGCGCGAGGTCGCCTGCTTCGCTTTCGATGCGTTGGAAGAAAAGCGCTGGATGAATTCCTTCAGTTCGTTGGCTTTGTCGGTCACCCTGCGGTTTTCGTCCTGCTTCTGCTTGAGGGTCAACTGGCTGGCCTGGTACCAGAAATCATAGTTGCCGACGTAGACGGTAATCTTGCCGAAGTCGATGTCGGCCACGTGGGTGCAGACCTGGTTCAAAAAATGGCGGTCATGAGAGACCACAATGACGGTGTTCGGAAAGCGAAAGAGAAAATCCTCCAGCCAGGCGATCGATTTGAGGTCGAGATGATTGGTCGGTTCGTCGAGCAGCAGGATGTCCGGATTACCGAAAAGGGCCTGGGCAAGAAGCACCCGCACTTTGTCGCCGGCCTCCAACTCCTTCATCTTCTTGTGACGAAGATCCTCGGGAATTCCCAGGCCGTTCAAAAGCACCGCTGCCTCTGTTTCAGCTTCGTAGCCGTTCATCTCGGCAAATTCGGCCTCCAGTTCTCCGGAGCGGATGCCGTCGGCTTCGCTGAACTCGGATTTGGCGTAGATCGACTCACGCTCGGCCATCACCTCGAAGAGCCGCCGATATCCCATGATGACCGTGTTGCAGACCTTCTCTTCATCGAAGGCGAACTGATCCTGGCGCAGCATGGCGATGCGCTCGCCGGCGGTGACAGTGATTTCGCCCCTGTCCGCTTCGCTTTCACCGGCGAGGATTTTGAGAAAGGTCGACTTGCCGGCGCCGTTGGCGCCGATGAGGCCATAGCAGTTGCCGGGAATGAACTTGATGTTGACGTCTTGGAAGATGACCCTCTTGCCATAGGCGAGGGCAACGTTTGATGCGCTGATCATTAAATACCCTTTTTAGAAAAAAACAAAAACCGCAGGGTGACTCCTGCGGTTCACATCCTTTCATTTGTACCACTTTTTCGCTAACCGCGGCAATCCCCTTGTTTTTTTGCCGGAGTGAGTTTTTTGAGTGAG
>JAAZDE010000125.1 GCA_012512925.1 Desulfuromonadaceae bacterium | reverse complement strand
TCAGCAGGATCTCCGGTTTGACCGCCAGTGCCCTGGCGATGCAGAGGCGTTGCTGCTGTCCTCCGGAAAGGCCGAGGGCGGAACTGTGGAGGCGGTCCTTGACCTCGTCCCAGAGGGCGGCCCAGCGAAGACTCTCCTCGATCCTTTCCTGAATGACCGCCCGATCGCGAATTCCGTTCACCCGCAGCCCGTAGGCGACATTCTCGAAAATGGTTTTGGGGAAAGGGTTCGGCTTCTGAAAGACCATGCCGATGCGGCTTCTCAGAGTGACCACATCGACCGAAGGCTGGTTGATATCGGCCCCGTCGAACAGGATCTCCCCATCCATGCGGGTGGCGGGGATCAGGTCGTTCATCCGGTTAAAGCAGCGGAGATAGGTGCTTTTGCCGCATCCCGAAGGACCGATGAGAGCGGTGACCCTGTTTTGGGGAAATTCCAGGCTGATGCCGTGAAGGGCCTGAGCGGACCCGTAGAAGAAATCGAGATGCCTGGAAGCTATTTTAACGTCGGAGTTCATGGATAAAAACCTCGAAATGGTGTTTGCCGTACTATCTTTCCTTTTTCCGCAGCCGGGAACGATAAAGAATCGCAGCCAGGTTGAGTCCCAGCACCAGGGTGATGAGCACCAGAGCCGTTCCGTACTGCAGCGGACGGGTCGCTTCGATCTCGGTTCCGGCGGTGGCCAGAACGTAGATGTGATAGGGGAGGGCCATTACCTTGTCGAAAACGGAGGAGGGCAGGGAAGGGGTAAAGAATACCGCGGCGGTGAACATGATCGGCGCTGTTTCCCCCGCCGCCCGGCCGATGCCGAGGATTCCCCCGGTGAGAATGCCGGGCAGGGCCGCCGGCAGGACCACCCGGTAAATGGTCTGCCATTTGGTGGCGCCGAGCCCCAGAGAGGCTTCCCGGTAGGTGTTGGGCACCCCCTTCAGGGCCTCTTCGGTGGTGCCGATGATGACCGGCAGTGACATGACGCCCAGGGTCAAGGCGCCGGAGAGGATGCTGACTCCGAATTTAAAGTAGATGACGAAAAAGGCCAGGCCGAACAGCCCGAATACCACCGACGGCACCCCGGCCAGATTGTTTATGCCGATGCGGATGAGGCGGAGCATCTTTCCCGGTCGGGCGTATTCGCACAGATAGATGGCCGAAGCGATACCGACCGGAAAGGCGAAGGCCATGGCGCCGAGAGCCAGGGAGACGGTGCCCACGATGCAGGGCAGGATCCCTCCTTCGGTCATGGCATTGCGGGGTGCTTCCGTCAAAAAGTTCAGAGTGATGGCCTGCCAGCCGTTGGCCACAATAAAATAGAGGATGATGAAGAGGCCCATGGCGGTGATGGCTACGGCGCAACGAAAAAGGGAAAAAACTATCCCTTCGAATATTTTTCGGCGCTTCAGCCGGGAATTATAGATCTGCTGAGCCGTTTTCATTGACGTGAGTTTCTCCAGAAAAAGGCTGGACGTGGATTTCAGGGAAGAATTCACAGCGTCGCCGCTCCCGTCTGCCGGTATCGGTGAGATATCTGTTCGGCAATCAGATTGAAACAGAGGGTGAACAGAAACAGTGTCATGCCGGT
>JAAZDE010000124.1 GCA_012512925.1 Desulfuromonadaceae bacterium | reverse complement strand
GCTGCCCTTGATGATGGCCAGGGGATTCTTGATTTCGTGGGCGACGATCATGGAGAACTTGCCCACTTCGGCCAGCGCCTGCTGGCGGGCCATGGCCGCGTTGGCCTCGTCCAGCTCCCGCCGCTTGGTTTCCAGGGCGTCGAGCATCTCGTTGATGGCGCCGGCCAGGGCGCGGCTCTCACGCAGGGATCCGCCGGCGGCGCGGACATCCATGTGCCCCCGGGAAACCTCCTTGGCTACCGCCACCAGATCGCGCAGCGGGGCGTTGATCGCCCGCGACAGCCCCCAATACATGGCGACAGGCGCCAGGGACAGCAGCAGGGAGATGAACACGAAGCGTTGGGCGAACTGCCTCTTGATCCGGTCGAGGCCGCCCAGGGAATAGCCGACGGCGACCCGCCCCAACTCCTTCACGGTGGTTTCCGCCGAGGTATAGAGAGACTCCCCCTCGGCCAGGGAGCGGGACATCACCGGCGCCTCGGCGACGCCCCATTCCCTGGCCGGGACGGGGTGGCTGCGGCGCAGGATGAGGTTGCCGCTTCTGTCGACGATTTGCACCCACTGCACATCGTCGATCTTGAGCATGCCGTCGCAGAGGGCGGCCAGGATCTGCTCGTTGCCGAGGAGGACCCCCAACTCGGCGCTGCCGGCGAGATAGGAGGCCAACAGGCTGAAATGGTCGCGGAAACGTTCACTCTCGAACTGGACCATAAACCGGTAGCCGGCGCCGCCCATGGTCAGCGCCGTGGCGACGATGAAAAAGAGCGCGATGAAGGTCAGCCGCGCCTGGATCGAGTTCAGCCCCGCCCTGCGGAACAGGCCGCGCCCCGCCTGCCGGGTGAGTTGGTCCTTGATGCCGGTGCCGCGCAGGGTGCTCATGGCCGCCCTCCTGCGCCGATCCCCAGGGCTTTCCATACCGGGCCGTTGATGTGCACCGCAAAAGCGGGAGGCAGTTCCCCTTCACACCTTTTTCCGGCAAGCAGATGCTCCACCTGACGCGCCACCTGGCCGCCGACGCCGCGATAATCGACAACGATGCTGAGCGCCGCTCCGGCATCATGGAAAAACTGGTTGTAGCCGACGATGGGGATGCCGTGAAGGGCGGCTTCCT
Source organism: Desulfuromonadaceae bacterium (assembly GCA_012512925.1). Taxonomy (GTDB): domain Bacteria; phylum Desulfobacterota; class Desulfuromonadia; order Desulfuromonadales; family JAAYDE01; genus JAAYDE01. The sequence continues at coordinate 22,422 of JAAZDE010000124.1, read as the reverse complement.
TGATCACATGGCGGATCACCGTCTGCGAGATGATCGATCGATCCGGAATGAAAAGGATCGCCTCGGCCCGCTGGAAATCCGCGGGGAGGACGACTCGCCCGCGGACCTGATGGACGCGCAGGGGAATCAGCTCGATTCCGCTGGCGCGGCCCACATCGGCGGCCTGATCGAACCAGTCCTGGTTGTTGACGGGATCGAAGAGAACGCCGAGCCTGTTGAGATCGGGAAAGTGGCGGCGGATGGAAAAGATCTGGGTGGCGGCTGACAGGTTCAGGGTGACGCCGCAAAAAAAATCGGGAGCAGCGCTGCCGACCACGTTGCCGGGGTTGAGCACCATGGCATAGACCAGGGGCACGTCGGTACCCAGGCCATGCAGAAAACGGAGCGCTTCCGGCCCGACCGCCACCAGCACCGAAAAACGCCGCGGATCGAATACCCCGCCCGGCCCGGCCAGGGTATAGGGCTGGCCTTCCCGATTGAGAAAATAGCGCTGCAGAAGCTGGTTGCCAAGGGCGTCCTCGAGACCTTCGACCATGGCGATGTACGGGGCGATTTCGCGGGAGATGAGAACACAGGCGGGTTTTTCCGAAGCCGCGCCGGCCGCGGGCAGACCGATGGCCAGCAAGAGGAAGAGCCAACCGAAAACCTGTGCGCGAAATCGCCTCATGGATATCGAATAAAGCGGCATCAAGGCCAATGGGATAAAAGGGGGAAAGCGCCTCGGCAACAGACACGAAGCTCTTTCCGGGGTGCCCGTCCTGCTCGCAAAACTCTTCCTTTCAGATAATTTTCCGCTTTATTTTCCAAGACATAAAAGGTATCCGGATTCCCGGCAGGTGTCAAGGAAAGAGGGGGACGCCGGTTCGCCGGGCTCTCCGGAACTTCTCCCGGAGTATCCCCGAAAACGACAAAAGGCGTTGTTTTTTGGCCAGGGTTGTCCTATAAGTTCTGCGGGCAGGACCGAGCCCGAAACACCTGCGGCCCCGGACAAAGAAGTTCCCCATGACCTCTGAACAACCCGTTGCGCATGTTGCCTCCGTTACCGTCACCTTTCACCCCGACACCGACGGTCTCCTGCAACAACTGAGCCTGCTCGCCGGCCAGGTGGAGCGGCGGATCCTGGTGGACAACGGCTCCCGCCTGCCGGCGGCGTTTGTGGCCGCCGTCCGTGCCCTCGGCAGGGATGTGGAGATCATCGAACTGGAGGAAAACAAAGGGGTCGCCGCGGCGCAGAACGTCGGCATCGAAAGGGCCAGGGAGGGCCACGCCGACTTCGTCCTCCTCCTCGACCACGACAGCCTGCCCGCCCCCGACATGGTGGCCGCTCTCCGCGGCGCCTATGAGCAACTCACCGCCCAGGGGCATCGGGTCGCCGCCCTGGGACCACGCTACGTCGATCCCCGCCACGACAACCCCTCTCCCTTTGTGCGCACGGTGGGACTCCGCAGGCGCCGCTGCCTGCCGGGCGCCGGCCGCGCCACCACCCCCGTCGATCATCTGATTTCATCGGGCTGCCTGCTCCCCATGGCGGTTCTCGACAGGGTAGGCGGAATGAACGAGGGCCTGTTCATCGATTACGTCGATATCGAATGGTGCCTGCGCGCCAGGCACCGGGGTTATGAATCCTTCGGTGTTTTCGCGGCCCACATGAGGCATTCCCTGGGCGACAAACACATCGGTATGTTGGGAAAGAAGATCACCCTCCACACCCCGGCCCGCTACTATTATCAATTCCGCAACCCCCTTTGGATCTACCGGCAACCCTGGACGACTCTGAACTGGGTGGTGATCGATGCCTGCCGCTTGGCGGTGCGCTTTGTCATCTACGCCCTGTTCGCGGCTCCCCGCCGGGACAATATCAGGATGATGGTTCTGGGCCTGTGGCACGGCATCCGCGGGCGCCTGGGACCGCTGAGCCGGGCGCCGGAAGCGGAAGCGGACGTTTCCCGCCGGTCCTGATCGCGGGCGGCGACCGGGCCGGTCCGGCACAAAGGACGGCGCGGCGGAAGGGGCCGACCCAAGACCTGTGCCGCCGATTCCCATCCGCAACCCGGGAGGGAACGAGCCGGGACGGGAGTGGGGAATAGAGCCCTTTCCGGATGAAAACTACGCTACCAATCCTCTGCCGCAGTAATGATCGTCCAGAACCAGAGCGCTGACGATCTCCTTTTCGGCCGGCGCAAGGTCTTTGGCGAAACGTTCAAAAAGCGCGACCGCCAGATCGGTGGGCACTTCAAGGGCGGGCACCAAGCTTTTCTTCACCGCCAAAGCATCCGCCACGAAGGACAGGGCGCCTTCCTGCAAGGCGTGGCGTATTTCCCTGGTCCTCGGGTCCGCCGCCGTCGCCTCGTTGTATCCCGCCGTCAGTTCCCCCTCCCCGTTGAAACCATATTTGACGACCTGGGGATCGTCGCAGCCCAGCATTTTTTCAACCAGAAAGCTCTCGCGGAAAAGATAAGAAGCGTTTGGCCCGCTGACCCAGTTGTCGAAACAGCCCTCGATATGGACATCATAAACTGCCCCGACCGCCCGGGCGTTTTGATGGGTCATCATGTAGAAACCATGGACCTTGCCCATTGAAAGAGCGTTCAGACTTTTTTGAACGGTGCCGGAATAGCCCACATCGACCAGGAAAGGATTGGCGGTCCCGAAAAGTCCTTTTTGGCGAAGATAGGCCTGCAGCCCGTTGTTTTCCGCGGCGGCTATCCGGTAGATGCGGTTTTGCAGATGTTCCAGAACGGGCCTCAGATGATCGATGTTTTCATCAGCCTCGACTTTCACCCAGGAATCCCTCTTCCACAAGCCCAGCCGGGCCAATTCGTCCAAATCCGCTTTCGAAAGAGCAAGTCCAAAGCGCACCCCGAGCAATTCCGCAAGCGGGCGCGGGAAGAACCGAACCCGGGCGATAGCGGATATATCCTCCAGGTTCCGGATCATCGGCACGGTCACCGAGCGCCGCGAAAGGACCAGATAGTCGGAGGGCGGCAAAAAGGGCACAGCGGCCCGCAGGCAATCATAGACCTTTTTCAGGAATTGCCCTTCCCGTGACAAGAAATAGAGGCAGGATGCCTCGTTTTGCAGAGATCTTTTCCCCAGCCACTGCGCGAAGGACAGAACCAGAGGGCCAAGGACCGAATAGCCGATGGCATGGGGCTTCGCCGGAAAAAGAGAGTTCGGATCGAATTCCGGGTAAAAAAGCGGCTGGAAATTCTTTTTCACTATCAGGCCCAGCGCCAGGTGGCTGTCCATATCCCTGTTTATGCCGGGGTTCTCGACCAGAGCACAGAGTCTGGGCACCGCTCTGGCCAACTCCACCGGCCGCAGAATGTGCAGGGGTTTCATCCCCAGGTCACAAGGAATCTGGAAATCGGCTCTCTCGTTGTCGCCGACAACCACCGTCGATTCCCTAGTCGCCCCTTCCTCTTCCAGGATGTAGCGGTACAGTTTTCCTGAATCCTTGCGCAGGCCTATGGCGTTGGAGAGATAGATGCCATGATGTCCGGCAATGCCGTTTTCCTCGAGCATGGTTTCAATCAGGGCCTGAGGCAGGAACATGTCGCTGGCCAGAACCACCCGCTTTGCCGATGCGACGGCCGCTTTAAACAGGGCAACCCCTTCCGGGCGCGGCCCCACGGTCTTCCGCTCGACCTGTTCCTCTTCCCGGCGCAGTGCCTGAAGATCGTCCGGGCCGAGGCCGGAGAGTCGCCCCAGTTCGTCGAGTATCTCGTCCAGGCCGACATCTCTGCCGTTTTTCGAGCGCGCCACAGCCTCGGCCCGGTCTCGCCATTGCAGATAACTGTTCCCCAGGGTTCCGCCGAGTCTGGCGGCGACGATTTTCTTGACGAACTGGGGATCCAGAAGGGGACGGACCAGCAGCGTGTCGAAAATATCGAAAATAACGAGTTTGGTGGAAGGGGCCGTCACCACCATTTCCGCAAAGGCCTGATCCCTTTTAAAATACTGGTCGAAACGCCACCGGGACCAACTGGGCGTCTGCCTGTCGGGGAGAATCGCAGCGCTGAAGCCCTGGCTTTTGACAACCAGGACAAACAACCGTTCCAGACAGTGGGCCAGGGTTTCATCCGTTTGCCCCCTTTCTTCCGGAAAATCGCCGACGCCTATCCCCGTCTCGAACAAAGGCGCCAAGGCTTCGCGTCGGGCCCAGAACATCGAGCCCGCGGGAAAATCGAAATATCCATTGGGAACGGGATCGATGCCCAGCCTGGCGCACCAGGCCCGGCCCAAGCCCAGATTGCCCAGCCAGGTGTTGGCCACATAGGGCACCTTGAAAAAGTTCTGCGGGTAAACGAAGCCTATCTTTTCCTCACCGGTCAGCAAGGTGAATATCCGCCGAATCCGTCCCCCGCTGCCCAGCAGAGCGTCCAAAAGATATTCTCGCCACCCATCGGTGGCGCCATTGTTGTAAAGGGATTTTTTCGAATGGATATGGGAGATAAAATCATAACGTTTGAGTTCATCCCCAAAAGCGAAAAACAGCGGGCCGATATCCCGTCCCCGGTTTTCCACCACCGCCACCGTCAGCCGGCTCAGGTTGGGAAGTCCCGAGAATGAACGTTCACAGATGTCTTTGACGGCAGGCGTCGGAACGGACACAAAAAGATCGTACCTGAAGGGCATGTGACGCAAATGAGCGGCAAATTCCCCGGTCAGATCGCCATAGAAGATATGGACGTGAACAGCTATCCGGCCCCTGGGGAGAGTTTTCAAAGGTGGAATTTTTTCGATATCGACAAGTCCGGCACTGACCGGTAAAGAAGCGGTTCCCGATGATCTCGGATCCGTCAGCCGCTGTTGTTTCCAGATTTCATAGCGGGGCATGCCTCTGAACAGGGGACCGGCTATCCGGAAAGCCAGGTCAAGAAAAAGAGGGCGCAGCCAAAGAGGCACGATCTTTAAATAAAGCCCCTTCCCCAGGTATAGTGCTTTCCAGCGCAGAGAAAGAATAGCCTTTTTCCATTTCCCGTTGCCGAAGTAGTGGCGCAGGCATTGATTGTTCATAGTTTTTTTTGCTGGGTGATGAATTCCAGGGCGGTGCCGGAAAACCGCCACGAACTAAGATACGGTTTTTGTTCGGTGACGAAGAATTGACCGCAGGCATCTCCTCAACTCTCGCAAGGGAGCCGTCATGCGCCAGGAGCGGCTGGATAGAAGTTCGTCGAGCAGGAACTGCTGTTTTTTCATGTCCTCAGCCGCCTGGTGCAGGCGCCCTTCCAAAGTGGCGGAAACAGCCTCACTCTCCGCCAGTTTCTTGCAGGCATCCAGCCAGCGGGTTTTCTCGTCGCTGACAGCTTCCTGATGGTGCTCCGCCGCATCGACAAACTCTTCAGGGGAAACCAGATCCAGCCATTTGCAGAAAAACCGCCGCTTGGCCAGGCGCACCACATCGCGATTGAGATACAGCGGGGATACTTCCGATTCCCCTCCCTGAAAATAGTTGCCTGTAACCTGGTTGGTGAAAACAAAGGGGACGAGCCGCGCCGCCTGCAGCCAGAAATCCCAATCCTCGTAGACCTCAAGGGATTCGTCGAAGGCCAGGCCCCGTTCCCGAAGAGAGGCTGGAAACAGGGCGGCATGAATGGGGATAAAGTTGCCGAGCAATAACTTGGGGAAGCTCGCTTTCGTTTCGGCAAAGGTCTTCAGTACCTTGCCCTCGGGATCGTTGCGGCGCAGACCGCGCACCCCGGAATAGGCGACAACTTCGCCTGAGGAGGTCTGCAGAGCCGCGACCAGAGGGGAGATGTGATCGGGGTCGAGGGTGTCGTCGTCATCGAGGAAACCGAGATAAACCCCGCGGCAGTCCTCCATGCCCTGATTGGCGGCGCGGCCGCGGAACAGGGGCTCCCCGCCCTGATTGATCAGCCGCAAGGGAAAACGGCCGCACCATTCGCCCAGGGGGCTGTGTTCCCCCCCTTTGGCGTTGACCACCACCACTTCCGCATGGCCGTAGGTCTGCCGGGACAGGGAGTCGAGGGCATCGGTCAAGGTGGGCCGGTCCATGCTGCGGACGACGATGCTGACCAGGGGGATGTCTCCCGGAAAAGCGGCGAAACCGAGACGGCGCCGATAGGCTGGCATCCCTGAGAAAAGCTCCGTCAGGCCGCGGTTCAGTTGCGAGGCGCCGGCGAGGACAAAGGCCTCGGCGCTTTCCGCCTCCGCTCCCAGATGCAAAGCCCGAAACAGGTTGAGGCCATGGGCCCGTTCGGCGTAAGGCTGCTCCCGCAATTGGGAGGCGAAGCAGGTCAGCGCCTCCCTTTTGCGTTTCTGCACGGGGGTGATGTCGATCAGCAGATTGGGGTTCGAAAGCGGCGCGCCGATTTCACAGAAAGCGACATGGATGCGCCCGGCCAGGCGCCGCACCGCCTCGGCGCCGGCCAGCGCCAGGCTCTGGTGGTCGGGGTGGATCTCCGTGGGCGCGGGAAGAAACACCAGGTCGGCCCCGCTGCCGCGCACCTGGGCGGCGATCCTCTCGATCAGCTCTTCGCCATAGACCAGACCGCGATCGGGGTAGTTCCAGAAAAGCGGCGCGGAAACACCCAGAACGGCCGCCGCCTGCCGCGACTCCGCGGCGCGCCGGGCGGGCAGGTTTTCCCGGTCGCTACCGCCCCTGGCCCCGTCGGTGACGATAACCACCGTGACCTCGGCGCCCCCGCCGCGCAACAGAGCCATGGCCCCCCCGCAGCCGATGATCTCGTCGTCGGGGTGGGGGGCGAATACCAGAACCCGTTCCGCGGCAGGAAGCTTTCGCCCCACGGCGGCCAGATATTGTCCTTCGTCCATGATCATTGGATAACCTTCCCCGCCTGTTTTGCAAACCGCAAAAATAAATTTTGATTTTACCATGAACGGGCGCTTTTCAGTGCCTCAATCTCGAATAACCGACCGGGATGAAAATCGCCGCCAGGGCTGCGGAAAAAACGCCCCGTTTCGACACCGGTTTCAAAAACACAGGTTACCGCAAAAACTCAACTGTCTCGAGGTTTTTCAGCGCACCCCAACAGGCAGGCGCCCAGATAGAGGCCGACACCCACGAACAGGATCAGCGGCGGAAAAGCGGGGGCGACATAGCGCATTTCGATGGCCGGCCAGGAGGTTACACTGATCAGCGACATCAGGGCAACCCGCGCGACCACCAGAGACGACAGAACCCCGCAGACCAGCCACAGGCCGATCAGGGACCCATCCCCTCTTCGGCACGGTTCTTTAGCGGCGTAGAGCCACAGCAACAGGACCGCCGCCGCCAGAACCGGCGCCAACGACAGGTAAAGATTGGCAATGAATCCCAGCAGGCTGCTTTGCCGCGGGGAGGGTCGGGAATTTTCATCGTTGCCAAGAAAGTCATCTGCGGCACGGCGCTCCCCGGGAGGTCCCGCCGACGGGAAAAAAGGAGGGGAAGCGGTGATCATTTCGGGAATGACCGCAAAGGCCCGCCCCAGAGTGGTTAAAAAAGGGGCGATATGTCTGCGCTGCAACACCGGAGACAGGGTATGCCGTTCCCCATGACAGGTCAGTTGCCCCTGGGCGCAGGCGCCGTTGATTTCTTCCGCCAGACGGCGGTAATAAGCGGCCGCGGTGGACGCGTCCTTGTGGTATCCGACCGCGGCCGCCGCATCCCTCAGCGCCCACAGAAACCAGCCGCCGGCGATTTCATCCCGGAGCCTGTCGGCCATGAAAGCCTCGGCGTTCTCTTTTCCGCCGAAGAAGGTGTCGAACCAGCGGGTCACGTTGGCATCGGTCGCATAAGCCCTGCGCAAAGAATCGCGGCCGGATTCCCCAGAGGGGATGGTGATTTTAAGCAGAGCCTCCGCTTCCTGCCGAAAATCGGCATTGTTGTCGATCCGTTCACCGACGAGGCTGATGCTAAGCGTCCCGGCCCATATCCTTTCCAGCACCGGCTCCAGTTCGGCAAAGGAGGGGCTCACTCCGTAGGCCTGACGGCGCATGGCTTTGGAAACGGGGACCAGCGGCGGCGGCGCGGGCTTGCGGATGCGGGCCAGGGCGCCGTAAGCGGAAGTAAAGGGACGGCGCGCCGTTTCCACATCGGTGAAAAGGCCGTAATTCTTGTAGTTGACGCCACACAGGGCCAGCAGGGGAAAAAGAAAAAAAGCCACGGCGAAGAGGCACACAGCGGCCACATGACGGCGGCAAGCCGGCTTGTCGAGGCAGGCTTTCAAAAACGACCACAAGGGAATCAGGAGCAGCGGCGCCAGCCATACGGATTCCTCCCGGGTAATCCAGAAAAAAGCCACGGAAGCCCCCAGGCCGGCCCCCCACAGCCACGGCGCCAGGCGCTCCCCGGCCTCTCCCATCCTGAGGGAAAATCCGAGACAGGCGGCGATGACCAGCAAGGTGAGTCCCGGATAGATCAGGCCCCGCAGCAGACGAAAAGAGGAAAAAACCTCGGGACAGAACAACAGTGCGGCAAAAAGAACCAGCCGCCATCGGCACGAGGGGATCAGGGGTTGCAGGGCGAAATAAACCACCAGACAGGAACAGGCGTAAAAGACTACCGCCGCCGCGGAGACGGGAACGCCGAGCAGATGGACCCCCGCCAGCCACAGGGGGAACCCCGCGCCCTTGGCCAAGGTCAGATTGTTATAGGCGCCGAGCCATTCCCCGTTCACCAGATGTCCGGCCAATTTAAGGAAAAGGGCCGAATCGTATTTGGCCGCCGTATTGAACGATGCGGGGAACCCGGAATAGAGGAAAAACATGGCCATCGACAGGCCGCCCAGGCTCGGCCATACCCATTTCGGCTCCGGGCTCCGGGACGGAACGGCCATCGCCAGAAACACCTGGCGGCGATGCAGGTAAAAGGACAGGGGACTGGCGAGCAGGGCGGCGCCGCCGAAGGCCGCCGCCGGGGCGAAACGAAAGAGCCAGCGGTCCATGCCCAGGCCATAGCGTAACAGATAGGCGGCGAAGGCCACGAGGAGCGAGGACAGAACGGCGATGACCCCGAAACGCGCCGCGCCGCGCAGGCTGAAGCGATGGTTGGCGGCGACGAAGGTGTACCGGCTCTGATGAAAATAATTCAGTAAAATACCGACGCAATACGCCAAGATCATGGTGAAGCCGTACTTCCCGGAGAAGTCGGACAACAGAAAACCGAGAATTTCCCGCAAAAGCAGGGTGGCCAGGCCGACGATCAGGGCAACGAGGAAATATCGAGAAAAAATGCGCATTCTCAACAGAGACCGAAGGCAACGAGGTTGGAGGGCCATCCGCAGGTGGTGATTTTTTTAAGGACGGGTCGGCTGGCCGGAGGAAAGATCTCCATCAGTTCCCGGCCGGTAAGGAGATTGAGGTTATCCGTTTTCGACCAGAATTCCAACCCCAGAACACGGAGGATCTGCTGGTGACAGGACTGGGGCAGCCAATGGATCAAGGGAATCAACGTGTGGAACTCGACGGGAAACCAGCGATCGGGAGTGGTCAGGAAATAGGCCCGGCCCACCCGCAGCAACTCGCGGACAAACTGTTGCTGCCGGTCGCGGCTGCCTACGTGCTCAAGAACCGCGCTGCAAAAGACGATGTCAAAGGACTGATCCGCGAACGGCAGGGGGCCGGGAGCAATGCGCACCATCCGGGTGCGCGGAAAAATATCCTGCAAGGCGGAAATGTCCTCGATGCTGGCGGCCACGATCCGTTCCGGATAGGGGTAGTGCCGTTCGAAATAATTGGATTCGGGAAGGCTCTGATCCGGGGTCACCCCGAGATCGAGAACCCTGGTTTCGGGCGTCGGCTGGAAAGTGGCGAGGAACAGGCGCAGCATTCGCTCCCGCGCCCTTTGCGCGTAACGGCTTCTCAGGCGGGAAAGAGGGTGTCCCAGGGAAAAGTAATCGATCATGACCGGTCTTCCGGAGCGCGCCGCCCCAAAAGTAGCGCGCTGAGGAAAAATGAGGCGAAAACGGTCTGCATGCCAAAAATGATCGCCGTGACCGAGGGAATCGTCAGACGCATGGTGTCGGCGGCGTTCAGCGGCCCGAAACCGGTATGCCCCCACCTCAACACGGCATACAGGGAACCGCCGAGACCCGCCACAATCAACAGCGCCCCGAAGATCAGCCCCCTTTCCAGGGTGACCTTCGAAGTGACCTGTTCGATGCGGGAATCCGCCGGCAACAATCCCTTCTGTATCGTGTAAACCTTGGCGAAAAGGGCGAAACATACCGCCTGAGCGCCAAGATTGATCGCCGCGCCGGCATAAAGCAGGGTGTGGATGTCGAGGGTGAGATTGAACAGATGACGCTGTCCCGGCAGCAGGACAAGCATGCCCAGCAGGCCCACGGCCATGAGCACCAGCCCCGGATAGAGGAAAAGCCAGCGCGGACTGAAGAGAAGCAGAAACCGCAGGTGGCGCCAGCCGTCACGCCAGCTGCGCAGATGAGGGGGGCGACTGCGGCCGTCGGGAGAAAGGGTAGTCGGTACCTCGGCGATGGCGACACCGTGGAGGGTCGCCTTGACCACCATTTCGCTGGCGAACTCCATTCCCGTGGTCTGCAGGTCCAGGTTCACGATGACCTGCCGGTCGAAACCCCGCAATCCGCAATGGAAATCACCGACGGGACTTTTGAAAAAAAGACGGCCGATTCCGGTGAGGACCGGATTGCCCAGATAACGATGCAAGGGGGGCATGGCGCCGGGGGCCACGCCGCCCGAAAAGCGGTTGCCCATCACCAGCCCGTAGCCCTGACGCAATTTTTCGACGAAGGGTTCCAGATTCAGAAAATCATAGCTGTCGTCGGCATCCCCCATGATGATGTAGCGGGAGCGGGCGGCGCGGATTCCCCCCATCAGGGCGGCACCATAGCCTTTGACGGCAACGGCGACCACCCGGGCGCCCTGGGCGCGGGCGATTTCCCGGGAGCCGTCGGAGCTGCCGTTATCGGCGACCAACACCTCTCCCTCGACACCGCTGCGAGCCAGAAAGGCCTTGGCTTTGGTGATGCAGACGGCCAATGTCTCCGCCTCATTGAGGCACGGCATTAAAATGGTAAGTTCCACCCGTCGATCCTTTCTGATTCTCCATAAAAAACGACGCCCGCGGGCGCTTCTTCCTCACTGAAAAGCCATCCCAGCATACCACGCCCCACCGGCAACTCCGCTGCCTTTTCCGGCCCTGCGCCAATCACCCGCCAGGGTAAAATTCCTTCCCAGTTACCCAACAAGGGCAAAAGGAGAAGATGTCCTTGGCCGCCGGCCAATCAATGAAAATCCGTATCTCCCGCGGTCAGGTAGAGCTTGCCCATAAGTATTGTCAAAGGCGGAGCTTCCGTCCACGCATTGGTCGGCACATTGACATGAATGTCCTGAATCCGGGCGCAGGTAGCGGCCAGTTCCGGAATGACCGGATCGCTGACCCAGGTGTAAACCTCTTCCAGTCCGCCTTGCGCGGCAAGGAACCTGGCCGCCAAGGCAACTTTCGGCAGCTGATCCCGCCCGGCAACCCAATCCAGCAGTTCCAGACGGCGCCCATCGACTTTAACCGCGACAACGGCCAACGGCCGCCGCGTCCAGCGATGGCAGAGCAGGACCAGCCGATAGTCGTATTCCGGATGCTCCCGATAACGGGCGCGCCAATAGGATGCATCGCGGACCCCGACAACCAGGTGGCGCAACTCCTGAATCATGCGCAACCAGAGGTTGTCGATGATCGCGGCTTCTTTGGGCTGGGCCGGATCGATATCCCGCATGGTCCAGAGAAACGACCCTCCTCTTGCGCCGGCCGGCCAGGAGGCCTCATACATGCGAACCATGGGGGAAGTGCAGATGCCCAGCCGGAAGGGCAGACCGAAGGAGCGTTCGTTGGGGAAGGTATAGGAGAAAGGATAGGCGGTGCCGTAACCGATAAATTGTTCGATGAAGGTGGCGGCGACCAGAAACGGCGGCCCCTTGCGGACCAGCAAGCCGCGCACTCCGGCAGCCACCATGAAGTCGCAGGGCTGGCAGGCCGGGTAGACGCCGTCGGGACAGTGGAAAAAACGGGGGATGCCGCCGTAATGGGCGATCAAGCGGCCATCCTGCCATAAACCAACGGCCTGGCCGCGGCCGGGACCATACTTCCAACGCCAGAAGGCCGGCGTCAAGGATTTCCCGAAAACCTCCGAAAACAGCCCGCTCACCGCCGGTTGATCGGCTTCGGTCATGCGTGACAGGCGCCAGCGGGGGAGCTTCTTCCGTTTGAGATGCAGCAGAAAATAGCCGAAACGGCCCTGCCGATATTTCTCCCTTTGCTTGTGGCGAACAAGCCGGAGGTTCTCGACAACCGCCTGTTCAAGGCCGGTGGCCGCCGCCAAGGCACCGGCATGATCGGCCAGGCCGCGGAGCAGAAAATCCAGGCTTGGCGCCACCGCGGAGGAAAGATCGACATCCTCCCGGCATGCAAAGCCAAACCTCGTGGCGAGGCGCAGGAAATATTCTTTGTGATGAAACTCTTCTTCCCCCACCTCAACCCGTTTGCAGGCAAACTCGTCCAGGATGAGGATTTCCCCATCCTCCTTAAGCAGGGCCGAGGCCCTGGCGAAGAGGTCCAGCATGGCCATGTGCTGCCCGCTTTCGTGGAAGAGGAGAGCATCCCAGCGGCCGTCATCTTCTTTAAAATCCTCGAAAGAGCAGCAGCGCAGCGGCAAATCGTCGCCGAATCGGCGCCGGGCGACGGCGGCCAGCGCCTCATCGGGGACGATGCCGACGATATCCGCGCCGGCCCGCCAAAGCAGGCCGGCCAGACCACCCAGGCCGCAGCCGACGTCGAGAAGCTTCCCCCCGCATGGCAGCCGGCTCAGCAGCATCTCCAGCGCACGATCCTGAGCCTTGCCGAAATCCTCCCCGGCGGCGGTGAAAAGACCCTGGTGAAGATGTTGAGCGGCTCCCGTCTCCCATTTCTGGAGCAGAGCGAGCAGGTTGCCGGGAAACGCCAGGCCGGCAAGTTCCTGCTCTTCTGCCGACAAGGCAGGGGGCAACGTTCCGAGGTCAGTCATGAATCTCCCGTTTCTCGATGCGCAAACGGTAAGTCGGCGGAACCACCGCCTCCGCCGTACCGATCCGCAACCAGTAGTCGCCGGGCCCGAGACGGGGCACCAATCCCCCGGCAAGGCCGCCCCCCTCAACCATTTTCAGGCAGTAGGCCGCCGGCACGAAGAGCGGATGGGGGCTGATTTCCACAATCCAGGGACCTTTTTCCCCCCGCGGAAGAGGAATCGGCAGAAACGGCGAGTGAATTTCCAGGTCACGGCTCGCCGGCAGCTGCGGAGAGGGGAAAACTCTCTCGAGGATTTTCCCCATGAGGGGGAAACAGCTGCGCGAGTGATGTTTACTCAAAAAGATCCGCTGACCGGCTTCGACCAGCGGGTTTTTGCCAGGGTCGGCAAGCCATTCGTGGACGGCATGGGCCGCCGGTTGAACGTAAAGGTGGTATCCCGCCCTGCCTAAGCGCCGGGACAAATCGGCGTCTTCAAAATACATGAAAAATCTCTCGTCGAACAGCCCCCCGGCGGCCTCGACCGCTGCCCGACGGAGCATCAGGTGGCCCCCCGAGAGCATGGTCCGCGCAAAAGGTGCTTCGGACGTGCAATGGTGGAGGATCTGCCGGCGGACCCGGTGACTGACTTTACCTCCCAGCCATGGCCAGCGCAAGGCACAGCTCATGACAAAATCGACGGACGGTCCGGGGGCCTGGTAAGGAGGCAGCAGCCACTGCTTTTCCCGATCCCAGAAAACCAGCGGCGCGACGGCGCCGGCACGGGGATTTTGCTCCATAAAGGCCTGCAGTCTGGGCAAACAGCCCGGCAAGACATAGGCATCAGGATTGAGCAAAAATACCAGTTCGTGGCGGGCGCGGCTGAAAGCCAGGTTGCAGCCCTTGCCGAAACCGAGATTTTCCTCGGCGACCAGACATTCAACCGGGGAGGGCAGAACCGTCTTGAGTTTCTCCGTTTCCGCGGAGTCGGCGCTGTTGTCCACCACCAGAACCTGCAGGCCGGGCATGTCCGCCAGGAGACTGGCGGCAGCCCGGGCGGTGAGAAGATGGCTGTGGTAGTTGACGATGATGGCCGAAATCATGACGGAGTCCTGTTAATCCCGCAGCCGTGAAACCCGATGGGACCGGGTGCCTTTTCGCGGATTTTTGATTGCCGGGTCGAAACGTAAGAGAGACTTTCCCGAACAGGGATGAAAAAACGGTCCCGCCGGATCGGAACAGGTCGGCAGGGGCCAGGATGCGCGATATGAAAAAACCATGGGGAAAGATCCTGGTGAAAAACCGCCAGTCGTTTTTTCATGAGGCTTCGCCGTGAAACCGGCCGGATTCCGCAGATCAGGCCCGGCGGAGCGATGGACGTTGCGGCGTAAGGGCGGCGCCAGGAGTGAGCGTGCATGTATGGAACGGATGTGAGACCAGGCGGCGGAAGACTTCATGAACCATGGGCACTAAGGATCAAGGATCTGCGCCATTCCGCACTGAGCGGCGACATCCCCCGGTCGGTTTATGGAAAAACAGGGAGTCACCACCGGCAGGCGATGGCTCCACTTCCTCTCGAAGGCCTCTCCAGCGGCCCGAACCCGTTCCACCACGTGGCGGGGAAACGGCCCTTCCCTGGAAAGAGAGGACCAGTGTTCGCAACAGGCGTCGACAACGACGACATCCAGCCCCCGCTCCCGTGCGGTCAAGGCCAGATCCGTCCCATAAAAATCAAAACCGAGATCGGGCTCCAAATGCAATCCAGTGTCGCGGCGAACGGCGAAGAGAAGTTCATCGAGGCTGTCCACCCGGCAGGGCAAGGCACAGGTTCCGTTGAGTTCCAGGCCACGGTCGAGGACATGCCCGGCGTGGCGAGCTCTGCTGCCGCTTCCCGCCACACCGTAAACACCAACCACCCCCAGGTGGCGATAGCTTCTTTCCGCCTTGCGGATTTCCGCCATGAAACGGGCGTCCCAGTCCTTGGGCAGATAAACATCCTGGTGGACCCAGATCAGCCATTGCGCCCCAGGGCCTGAATCCATCGCCCCATTGAAGGCCGCGGCGGCGGAAGCGGCGTTAAAAAAAAAATTCCTGCCATAGGTATCCCCGTGCAGGCAGGGGGATGCCAGCAAGCGACGCCGCAACACCTCAGGGTCGTTGACGCAGACGACAAATTCAAAAGATGGGTTTTTGGCCACCGCAACCCCTACCCCTACCGCTCAACGCCTTTACCCCACTCATGGGGCAGCTCGACGACTCCCTGGTTAAAGCCTTCCTGGACCACATCGAGAACGAGACAATGCTTGGCCATGTCATAAAGATGCAGAGCCTTTTCACAGGCCAGAAAGGCGGTGATGTAATATCTTCCCTTCAGCAGGGGCAGTTTGGGAAACCGGATCTGGACCAGCCCGTTTCCTTGCTCATCGACCTCGACACGGACACCGTCGTTCGCCGAGCTTACCGTGGCGATGGTGATTTCCGCATCGTTACACAGCCCGAGGGCCACAGTCGGTGCCGGCAGGCCGGGATCGATGAAAAATTCGACGCTGACCACAAGGGTACTGTGAAGCGAACGAACGGTCAAGGAGGCAGCTTCCAGGCCGTCGACCTCCCCTGTTACCCGGCGCAGCCGCCCCCCGCTGGAGAAGACCTGCCGGGGCGCCGCCTCATGGGATTTCTTCACCACTTCGGCATCGAGTTCCGACTGATAGGCGGAGGTCACTCTGGCAACCCTGTCCAGCATGCGGGCACGCCCCTGATCCAGCCAAAGGGCCCGGTCGCAGAAAGCGTCCACTTGATAAAGGGAATGGGAGCAAAAAAGAACGGTGGTCCCCCTGTTCTTCAACGCCATGATGCGATCGAAGGATTTGCGGGAAAAATTGCCGTCGCCCACGGAAAGGGCCTCGTCAATCACCAGGATATCGGGATCCACGCAGGTGGCCACGGCAAAGGCCAGGCGCACGTACATGCCGCTGGAATAGGTTTTGACCGGTTGTTCGATAAAGGTTTCGATCCCCGAAAAATCGATGATTTCCTCAAGGCGGGCGTCAATCTCCCGCCGTGTCATTCCGACCACCAGGGCGCTCAGGTAAATATTCTCCCGTCCCGTGAACTCAGGGTTGAAACCGGCGCCGAGCTCCAGCAGCGCCGATACCCGGCCGCGAACGGCACAGCATCCGGTGGAGGGGTTGAGAGTGCCGCAGATCAGTTGCAGCAGGGTCGATTTTCCGGCGCCGTTGCGCCCGACCACGCCCAGGGTCTCGCCCTGGGCCAAATTGAAGGAGATATCGCGCAGCGCCCAGAAATCCCTGAAGAACTGTTTGCGCCCCCGATACAGCATCTGCAGCAGGCGATCCCGCGGGCGATCGTATATCTGATAGCACTTGCCCAGATTTTCGACCCGGATGACAGGTTCAGATGACATCGGCGAACCCTTTCCGGGTTTTCTGGAACCAGACAAAACCGGCCCACGAGATGAGGAGGGAGCCGAAGGTCACCAATGCGTATCCCCACCAGCCGGGCACACGGCCGAAGATCAGCAGGTCACGGGCCTGGTCGACGATGAGCGTCAGCGGGTTGAGCAGGACAATCCAGCGGTACCCTTGCGGAATAACGGAAAGGGGATAAAAGATGGGGGTCAGAAACAGCAGCGCCGTAACGAGGATGCCGATGATCTGGGACACATCCCGCAGATAAACCCCCAGGGAAGCCAGCAGCCAGGAAAAACCCAGCGACAAAAACAACAGGGGGAAAATCAGCAGGGGGAAAAGAAAACCGGTGACAGGCGGCAGACCGAGAATGAAAAAACAGAAAAGCAGCCACACCAGAAGGCTCACACCAGCATGAAAGAGCGCCGCGAAGAAAATGACCCAGGGCAAAACCTCCAGGGGGAAAACCACCTTTTTGACATAGGTGGGGTTTTGCAGAATCAGGTTGGGCGCCCGGGTGACACATTCGGCAAACAGGTTGAACACGATCAGTCCGGCGAACAGAACAAGGGCAAATTCAGCCTTGGAGCCGGTGCCGACCCCCCAGCGGGCATTGAAGACCACGCTGAAGACGAAGGTATAGACCGACAGCATGAAGACGGGATTGAAAAAAGACCACAGAATGCCCAGGAAAGAGCCCCGGTAGCGGCCGGCGATCTCACGCCTCACCAAGGTAAAAACCAGATGGCGATTGCTCCACAGACTGAGGAACAGGGCTGACGGGGATAAAGAAAACTCCTGCATCAGAAAAGAATTTCTCGTACGATAGGATTGGGGTTGGCAACTTTTCGCCGGAATAAAAATTGCCGTCTATTTCCCACCCACGGCGTAATGGAATCTGGCCGCGGCTATATGGAGGGCATGGCGAGTGTCAATCATGTTGATCTCGGCCCGGGTGAGACGCAGTTCGGCATCAAGAAGGTCACTAAGGGAACTGATGCCAAGCTTTACGGAGCGACTGGCCACCTGGTAGGCTTCGCGGGCCTCGGCAAGGGTATCGGCGGCGACCTTCAGGCGAGAGCGCGACTCCTGCAGCTGCTGGAAGGTGGTGCGGACTTCGGTGACGACGACCTGACGTCTCTGCAACAGCATCTCCTCCTGGCGCTGGGCGACGAGACGCTGGCGCCGATAGGCGGAAATGTTGCGCCCGCCCTGGAAGGGCCTCATGGAGACGTTGAGAGACAGGGTGTAGTAGTCCCGATCATCGTCGGTAAACCTTCTATCGTCGTAATCCCTCTGATAATCGACATAGGAGGCATCGAGGCTGACCTGGGGAAGATTGCGGGCGGCAATGATGCGGGCCTCCTGCCGGGCCATGTCGATGTTGAAAGCCGCCAAACGCAGATCCGGACGCCTTTCCAGCCCCAGCTCCACACAGCTTTCCACATCGGAACAGGATTCGGTGATGGAACTTTCCAGACTGCCGTCGATATCCAGGGGCTCATTGCCGGCCAGATAAAGGGCTTGGCGGAGGTTGGCCTGGGCGATAACCAGTTTGGATTCGGCGGCAATCAATTCCTGGCGGGCGTTGGAAAGCTCCACCTCCACTTCCAGCACCCTCAGGCGCGGCGCCAATTGCTGGTCGAACCAGGCCTGGGCGATACGGCGCTGTTCCTCCAGACGCCCCACCGAGCCCTGCCACTTCTTCACATGCTCTTCGGCGCGAAGAATGTCGTAGAAGCTGGAATGAATGTTGCGGACCAGCTGAAGCTGCATGTATTGCAGCTCATAGCGCCTGAATTCCTTGTTCTGGCGGGCTTTTTTCAGTCCCGCCAGGCCGGAGAAGCCGGTAAAGAGCGGTTGGCTGACGCGGGCCGACATACTGTCGCTGTTCTGATCGAGATAATCGGTGTCCCGTTCATTACTGGCGCCATTGGAAAGTTCACTGCGGGTGTAATTCAAAGAAAGAGTCGGCAGAAAAGCGCCCACCGCCTCCCGCACCCCTTCCTTCGCTTCGTCGACCTGGAGTCGATAGGCTTTTATTTCAGGGTTTTCCGCCAGGCCTTGGATTATGCACTGCTGCAGGGTCATGGGTGCGGCAGAGGCCGACCCCCAGCAAAAAACCAGAACCGAAACAACGACAAGGAAGAATCTCATATCCATCAATTTTCCCGCAAGGCGTGCTGGAAATTCTCCAGCAGCGGCTCCAGAGCGTAATCAAGGACGGTTCGCGGTTTGGTGCGGATGAAAACCGCCACCGGCATGCCGGCGGTGAGATAGAGACGGTTATCCGCCAGCTCCTCCTTGTTCAACTCCACATGGACGACATAGGTGGGCTGTTCCCCGTAGGGGGTTTTCTGCAATATGCGGTCTGCGGAAACATAGACCACCTGGCCGGTCACCTTCGGCGTGGTACGCTGATGGAAGGCCAAAAGTTGAACATCGGCCGTCTGCCCCCGGTAAACATGGGTGATGTCCTTGACCATGATGCGGCACTCGACGATCAGGGGATTGTCCTGGGGAACGATATCCATGAGGGGCTGCCCCGGGCTGACAACGCCTCCCCGGGAGTGAACCTGGAGGGCGACGACCTCGCCATCCACGGGGGCGGTGACGGTCAGCCGGCGGCGGGCGTCCTGCAGGGGGAGAAACTGCTGCTGAAGGTCGAAGAGCTTCTGCTGAACCTCCGACTGGCGGTTTACCGCCTGCTGCCGGTATTCGCTCTCCAGAGCGCTGATGCGAAGCTGGAACTCCGCCAGCTTCTCGCGCAATTCCGCCTGGGATCCTCTCATCTGGGCCATCATTCCACGGTGCTCGGCAATGGCCCGGCGCAGCTGCAGGATATGGGTCTTGTCGATATATTGGTCCTTGAACAGGGCCATCTTGGCGTCTAATTCCTCCTGCAGCGCTGCGACGATTTCCTCTTCCGCTTTGAGACGCCCGTTGAGGCTCACATCCTGCTGACGAAGCTGGGCGATCTGTTTGCGGAGAAGATTGGTCTGGTTCTCCAAAGCCTCCCGTCCCGAGGCAAATATTTTTTGAGAGGCCTGGAACAGCTCGGTGAATTTTGCCTCGGGAATGGTGCCGTCGTAGGTCGGCCAGTCGACTTTCGGGGAGAGGGCCTTTTCAGCGTCGAGACGCCGGTCCTCGATCCTCAGGGCGGTCAGCTGCAGTGAGATCTGATCGGCAGCGGCAACGACCCGGGTGCTTTCAAGAATAACCAGGGGATCACCGGCCTTGACCATGTCGCCGTTGCGCACCAGTATCTCGCGGACAATCCCTCCCTCGAGGTGCTGAACCGTCTTGCGTTCGGTGTCCACACGCACCTCTCCCGAGGCGATGACGGCAGCGGTAATCTCGGCGAAGGTAACCCATAACCCTCCAACACCAAAGAAAAGACCGACGATGATCATGCCTGTGAGGATGATCCGGCGACTGTCCGTAAAGCGTATCTTGAGATCGGGGGGGGCCGTGGTCTCGTCCTGAAGCTGCGCGTATTCCTCCGGGGTCACCCGGTCGAAACGGAACAGCCTGCGCAGGAGTTGAAACAGTTTTTCTTTCATTGTCGCCTTGTTCCCAAAAAATGAAGCTTGATGAGATTGAAACGGGAGCGGGAAAAACACCAAACATTCACGAACCGTGAATGTTCCTTAGGAGGCCGATTGCCTTTGCGTTTGCGCCTGAACCTCCATGAGTTTCTGGAACACGGCGTCCCGCGGCCCGAACATGGCCAGTTGACCTCCGCGCAGCATGAGGATCTTATCCACTCCGGAGAGCAGACTTGGCTTGTGGGATACCACCACCACGGTTACCTTCTCCGCTTTAAGTTGAGCCAAAGCATTCAGCAGCGCCCTTTCCCCCTCGTCATCCAGATTGGAGTTGGGTTCGTCGAGAATCACCAGGCGGGGCTCCCCGTAAAGGGCGCGGGCCAATCCGATACGCTGCCGCTGTCCTCCGGAGAGGATCACCCCCCCATCCCCGATACGGGTGTCATACCCGCCGGGGAAATTGAGCGCCAGCTCATGAACCCCCGCCTTGCGGGCGGCCGCGATCACCCTTTCGGAGTCGACCGTACCCAAGCGGGCGATGTTCTCGGCAACGGTGCCGGAAAAAAGTTCCATATCCTGGGAAAGATAACCGATGTAGGGACCGAGTTTTTCCTGCTCCCAGCTGAAGATATCGGCGCCGTCGAGGCGGACCTTGCCCTCAGTGGGCGGCCAAATCCCCAACAAGAGGCGGCAGAGAGTCGATTTCCCGGCGCCGGACGGCCCGATGAGACCCATCGATTCCCCCGCCGGCAAGGCAAAGGAGATATCCCGAAGGATGTAGTTGTTTTTCAGGGCAAGGCTGACGTGTTCGGCGCTCAACTGGCCCTGGGGGGCCGGCAGGTCCATGCCCGGCGCGGCGGTGGACTGGCTGAACAGGGCATCCAGACGGCTCCAGGCCCCCCGCGCCTCGATCATGAACTTCCAGCTGCCGATCCCCATCTGCACCGGACCGAGGGCCTTGCCCATGATGATTGATGCGGCGATCATGCAGCCGGCGGTCGCCTTGCCTTCCAGGGTCAGCCAGGCGCCTACCCCGTAGATGAAAACCTGCATCGATTGGCGCAGCCAGCTCGACAGGGCATGGACGAGGCCCGACTGGCGGCTGGCCTGGGTCTGCAGTTTCATCACCTGGTCGTTGTAGTTCTGCCAGCGGGCGGTGACGCCGCCGAGCATCCCCATGCTGCGCACCGATTGGGAACTGCGCCGCGCCGTCTCAACAAAGCGCATGGAAAAGTTGTTGACCACATTGGCGGCATCGAGGGGTTTGCGGGTTACCTTTTCGTTGATCAGGGCGAACACGACCAGAAGGATCGCTCCTCCCGTGGCGACCAGACCCAACAGGGGATGGAGAATGTAGATCACTCCCAGGAAAAGCGGCGTCCACGGGATATCGAACAGGGTGAAAATGGCGTTGCCGCCGAAGAAGTTGCGCAACGTGTTGACATCGCGCAGGGTGGCCTGATCGGGAGGGGTTCCGGCCAAGGCGGCCTGTTTGAGGACATTGTCCAGAACGGTGCGGCTCAGGGCCTGATCAATCGCTACCCCGCAGCGGACCAGGAGACGGGAGCGGACCGACTCCAGAGCGGCCATGACCATCAGGGAGAGAATGGCGGCGATGGTGATCACATACAGGGTGGGCATGCTGTAACTGGAGAGCACCCGGTCGTAGATCTGCAGCATGTAGATCGGGAAGGTAAGCTGGAGGATGTTGATGAACATGCTGAAAAAGCCGCCGTATAGGAGATACGGACGCCACTCTTTAAAAAAGTTTTTCATGGAATGATCTCCTGGAAATTCTCATAAATGGAGATAGTGGCAGAAGTTTCAGTGATGGTCAAGAGGTTTGCTTGGCCGGCCCGGCCCCCTTGGCAGGCAAAGCGGGCGCCCTCTGTCAGGTAAAGGTTTCGGCGGTTTCAAAAGCAGCGGCGGCCCGGTCCTTGGCGGAAAGGGCCGGGGCCCCCCGACAGGGCCAGTCAATGGACAGCGCCGGATCATTCCAGCGGATGGAACGTTCATGCTCCGGCGCGTAAAAATCCGTCGCCTTGTAAAGGACCTCGGCCGTTTCGGACAACACCAGGAAACCATGGGCAAAGCCCTCGGGTATCCACAACTGGCGTCTGTTTTCCGCAGAAAGAGCGGCGCCGACCCATTTGCCGAAAGCCGGCGAACTCCGGCGCAGGTCCACCGCCACATCGAAGATCTCGCCGGCGACGCAACGCACCAGTTTTCCCTGGGCCTGCCTGATTTGGTAATGCAGTCCGCGAAGGACATTTTTTACGGACCGGGAATGGTTGTCCTGGACGAAGTCCCTTACCAGGCCCGTCGCCTCCTCGAACTCCCGCCGATTGAAGCTTTCAAAAAAAAACCCCCGGTCGTCGCCGAAAACGCGCGGTTCCAGAATCAAGACATCTTTTATTTTGGTATTTATTACTTTCATTGTGTTTTTGCTCGTGGCTCGTGGCTCGTGGCT
>JAAZDE010000123.1 GCA_012512925.1 Desulfuromonadaceae bacterium | reverse complement strand
GTCCACGGAACAGAGGGTGAGAAAACTGACGGCACAGTCAAATGAGCGGTCGGGAAAAGGGACAACCTCGGCAGAGCCGTGAACAACCTCGACGGTAATCGGCGAGGCCGCGATCCGCGCGGCCGCCCTTCTCAGCATCCCCTCATTGGGGTCCAGCGCGACCAGAGATTGAACCGCCGCCGGATAGTGGGAGAGGTTCAGTCCGGTACCAAAGCCGATTTCGATGACCCGGCCGAAGGCTTCCCGCAGTTCTTCGCCGCGCAGCCGTTCGATGGCGGCGAACCTGCCGAGTCGGTCGTTGCACCAAGGAAAGATCCGGTTCTCGTAGAAACGACGCAGATGAGCCAAGGGGCGGCAGGCGGGTTCGGTGCTCTTCGGAAATGCCTTCATACGCCGGTGAGATGGGAGAGAATCTCTCCCATAAGGTGGTTGATCGTCCGGTACTTTACATCCTTCGCGGAAAGGATGACCTCCTCGGCCTGCACATATTCGCCTGGAATCAAATCCTCCCGGCAGTGGAGAACGAGTTCCCCCGCCGACTCAGGCATGGTCTCCAGATGGAACTGCAGACCGATGACCGACCGCCCGAACTGAAAAGCCTGGTTTACGCATCCTGAGCTGCTGGCCAGATGAATCGCCCCGGCAGGCAGTTCGAAGGTTTCGCCGTGCCAGTGAAATACCTCCACGGAGGCTGGAAAAGAAAAGGCCCCTCGATCACCATGGCTTACCCCCTGCACCGGAAACCAGCCGATCTCGCGGCACCGATTGGGGAATACCCTGGCCCCGAGAGCGCTGGCGATAAGCTGGGCTCCAAGACAGATGCCCAGTACCGGTTTATTTGCGTCGATGGCGTCGCGGATGAATTTTTTTTCCGCCGCAAGCCAGGGAAATTGATCCTCATCGTTGACGCTCATGGGGCCGCCCATCACCACGAGCAGGTCCATGCCATCCAGATTGGGCAGATTTTCCCCTTCGTGAAAACGGGTAACGGTAATCCCGTATCCGGCGGCCTCGAGCCACGGCTCGATGCTTCCCAGGCCCTCAAACGGGACATGCTGTAAATAGTGAGCACGCATAGGATCTCCTGCCAATTGGCGATAATCCCTGTTTCGACCAAAAGCCTGCACAAAAGAGGGCCTCACGGAAACTGCCGACCCGGGACCTCGCCCTACTATAATGCAATCGTCACCCTGGAAGCAAAACCGTACAGGGATTTTTTGCCAAACCATTGAATATGGCAGGGACGGTTTTTTTGTATACTCTTTGGGTTGCCGGGAAACCATCCCTGCCGAAATCGTTTTCTCTCTTTTCCCCTTCCCCATCGGGAGGTCTTAAGGCATGACGCTCGAAATCGCCCTGGTGCTTTTGATTCTGTTGGTCTGTCTCGTCCTTTTCATCACCGAACGGGTGCGCATGGATGTGGTCGCCCTGATGGTGCTCTCGAGTCTGGCCATATTGGGTCTTGTTTCCCCCGCCGAAGCGGTCAGCGGTTTCAGCAACCCGGCGGTGATTACGGTCTGGGCCATGTTCATCATGAGCGAAGGGCTGACCCGCGCCGGCGTGGCCGACCAGATCGGCCGTCAGGTGACGCGCCTGGCGGGTAAAAGCGAGACGCGCATGATCGTCATTTTCATGATGGCAGGCGGGATATTGTCGGCCTTCATGAACAGCATCGGGGTGGCGGCGCTGATGATGCCGGTGGCTTCCGAGGTCACCCGCCGCTCCGGGGTTTCCCCCGCCAAAGTACTCATGCCCCTTGCCTTCGGTACCCTCCTCGGCGGGCTGACGACCCTTTTCGGCACGGCACCAAACCTGCTGTTGAGCATGGCCCTGCAGGAAGCCGTCGGTAAGGGCTTCGGCATTTTCGACTACGCTTTCCTCGGCGTCCCGATCCTTTTGGCCGGAACCGCTTTTGTGGCCCTGGTGGGCAGGCATCTCCTGCCCAAAGCCGACCCTGCCCGCAACTCGGCCAACCACCGCGACCTGCGCCGGGAATACAGCCTTCAGGAGCGTATCTTCGCTCTCAAGGTGTCGACGGATTCCCTGCTGACCGGCCGCACCATCGCCGATTCGGGCCTGGTCGACATCGCCGGCCTGATGATCATCGCCCTGACCCGGGCGGGCCGCACCGAGGCGCTGCCTTCCCGTCAAAAGGTACTCAAGGCGGGTGACATCCTCCTCGCCCAGGGACGCTTCGACCGCTTCACCCGGCTGCGCAGTTGGAGCACTCTGGCCATCGTTCGGGAGGCGCCGATTCTCCATGAGAAGTTGCTCGCCGACAGCGGCCTGGCGGAATTGGTGGCGACGGAGGAGGGTTTTCTGATCGGCCAGACGCTGAAGCACCGAACCTTCCGCGAACGGTTCGGGCTTAATGTGCTGGCGGTGCGCCGCGGCGACCAGGTGCGCCGTACCCGCCTGGCGGAACAGGTGATAGCCGCCGGCGACCGTCTGCTGGTGCAGGGAACCCCGCAGGCGCTGGAAAGGTTGCAGGGCAAACCGGGATTTTTCGAGGTCGTTCCCCTTTCCACCGCCGATATGCGCTCCCTCTATCAGCTCGACGAACGGCTCTTCGTCTTACAGGTGCCGGAGGACAGCTCCCTGGTCGGCTCATCTCTGGGTGAAAACCGCCTCGGCGACGCCTTCGATTTCCGCCTGCTGGGGCTTTTCCGGGGCGGCGAGGTCCTGGAGTCACCTTCTTCGGAAGAAGTTCTGCAGACGGGAGACCTGCTTCTTATCCAAGGCCGGGAGTCGGATCTCGACATCCTGCGCGGCTTTCAGCAACTGGAGAAAATGGAGGACGTTTCGCCCTACCTCGACCTCTTCGATCACGGCGATCTCGATCTGATCGAGGCGACGCTCCACCCCCATGGCAAGTATGCCGGGCAGCGGGTAGACGCCTTGCATTTCGATCAGCGACGGGTCGAGGTGGCGGCCATCTGGCGGGAAGGGAGACCCTATCGCTCCGGGCTGGGAGCCATGATTCTCCAGCCGGGGGACGCCCTGCTGATCGTCGGCCCGAGAACGCGGCTGGCCGAACTCAACGGCGACGAAAACCTGATCATTCTCAATCCGGTTCACGTCAAGCCGGTCGATACCCGCAAAGCGCCCCTGGCCGCCGGCCTGATGCTGCTGTTGGTCGCCTCGGTCCTTTCCGGCCTGCTGCCGATCTATCTCGCCGCCATCGCCGGCGCCACCCTCATGGTGCTGACCTGTTGCATAACCATGGAGCAGGCCTACCGGGCCATCGAATGGCGCTCCATCTTCCTCATCGCCGGGATGCTGCCCCTGGGCTCGGCCATGCAGCACAGCGGCACCGCCACCTGGATCGCCCAGGGAGTGCTCAGCCTGCTCGGCGCGGCGGGGCCGTGGGCGGTCATCGTCGGCCTCTACGCCATCACCGCCCTGGGCGCCCTGATCGTGCCGACGCCGGCCCTGGTGCTGATCATGGCCCCCATCGCCCTGACTCTCAGCACGGAGCTGGCCGTATCCCCCCAGACGGCGATGATGGCGGTGGCCATCGCCGCGACCAGTCTCGCCAGCCCGGTATCCCATCCGGCCAACACCCTGGTCATGGGTCCGGGCGGATACCGCTTCATCGATTACCTGAAACTCGGAATCCCTCTCACCCTGGTCGTCTTCGCCGTGACCTTCCTCCTCCTGCCGGTGGTCTGGCCATTGAAGTGACCGGTGATTGGTGATTGGTGATTGGTAAAATCAACCACATAAACCAATTTCCAGTCACCATTTTTTGGTGAAAGGCAACATCCAACAAAAAAGAGCGCCGACTCGCAGCGCTCTTTTTTGTTTACGGATAGGACCGGGTCAGGACCTTAATCCTGTCAGTAGGGTTGGAACTCCCGGACGCGGTATTTCCCGGTCTCCCGGTAATCAGGGCTGTAATCCTTGCTGAAATCCTCGTACTTCGGGGTGAATTTG
>JAAZDE010000122.1 GCA_012512925.1 Desulfuromonadaceae bacterium | reverse complement strand
GCCTTTGCCCCCTCGAAAATCCCGGCTTCGGTGTCCCGAACCTGCTGGGTTGGCAGGCCCCTGTTGCGGGCCACGGTTTCCACAAAAAGGGCGTAGGTATCGCGAACCTTATCCAAAAGCACCGCCGCCGCTTCTTGGCCAAGGGGCGCATGGGGGGAGAAATCGGCTTTGCGGGCTCCGGCATAAACGTGGGTTACCGTCACGCCCGCCTTGTCTTCCGCCCTGGAAAAATCGGCATGGGTGGCGATGACGCCGATGGAACCGGCGCCGCCGGTGCGGGGAATGACGATTTTCCCGGCGGAGCTGGCCAGCAGATAGGCGGCGGAATAAGCCGACTCGTTGACGATGGCGGTGACCGGTTTGATGTCGCGGGACCGGAAAATGTGATCCGCCAGGTCAAAGGCTCCGCTGACCTCCCCGCCAGGGGAATCGATGTCCAGGACAATCCCATGGACGCCATCATCGGCCAGGGCCAGATCAAACGCCTTGCGGATATCGGCGTAGGTCATTGGTCCGCCGCTGGGAAATTCCATGGCCAGGACACGGTGCATCAACGGGCCGTAAATGCTGATTATTCCGAGTCCGCCTTGAACGGCATACCCCTCCCGGCGCGGTTCGGTTTCGGCAGGCGCCGCGTCTTCATCGGACATTGCAATGCCTGACAAGGCAATTCCGCTCCGCTGCCCAAAAAGGGACAAAATGAGGTTGAGCTTGGATTCCGATATCATCAGCGGGCGGTTAAAAAGACGCTCGGCGACGCGGGTGTATCTCATGCGCTTGGCTCCTTTTCCGGCTCCGGTTCTTTCGCCTCCCTGGCGCTGGGTGGATCGGGGTTGAGTTCGAGGTCCTGGAAGGTCCGGCGCTCGCGGCTGCGCTGCTTGGCCTGGGCCTCCCAGTCCTTGTTGCGCTTGGCGGCGATGTCGGCCAGGGTGACGATGCCGGCGTTGAGGCCCATGATGTCGGCGGTCATCTCCTTGACCGGATCGACGTTGGTCCGCTCGGGGCCGACCCAGGAGGCGGCGCACCAGTGGACGCGGGCCTCGTAGAAGCCGGGGGCCGCGGCGGGAAGCTTGATCCTCCCGGTCAGAACGGCTTCCTCGAAGAACATCTCCCAGACCGGCTGGCAGAAGCCGCCGACCAGCCAATCCTGGTACAGCTCGAAAACCCGCCAGGCCTCCTGGAGGGCGGCGCGGGCGCTGCTGTAGTTGGTCTTCGAGAAATCCCGGGCGATGACCTCGTAGGGCATCCCGGCGGCGGCGCCGACGGCGCGGAGGGCGGTTTCGACGAAGACCTGGAAGGAGTTGCCGGGGCGCTCGTTTTTCAGCACGTGGGGCCGTTCCCCCGGATTGCCGTAGAAGATGCCGGGCGACACCTCGCTGTAATAGGTTTTGTCGCCGTCGTCGTTGGCGAAGCGGCGCAGCATGGGGTTGGAGTTGGGATCGGCGGCGTCCCAGGGAGAGGCCTTTTCGATCCACAGGGGGAAGCTGGCGGCGATGATGGCGCCGAGAACCTCATAATCGAGGTAGTCGGCGAAATTGCGGAAGAACCCCATCGCCGGGCCGAGCACGGAAAAGCCCCGGACCTGCTCCGGGGTTTTGGCGTGGAAGCGGTGCATGACCACCGGGCGGTGGCCGATGCGGGGCGGCAGCTCGACAAAATGGGTGGAGAGCATGCGGCCCAGGAGCTGGCCGTCCTCCGGATCGGCGATGAAGTATCCGGCGGGCTCCCCCAGGGGGCCGAGGCGGATGCCGTCGCGCACGTCATGCCGGGCCGAGAAGTCGGCGGGGGTGCGCAGCCGGACCGGATCGATCACCTGCAGGGCGAGGCGGTAGCCGCGGGCGGGATCGCGGAGCATCAGGGGGAGGTTGAGGAATTCGCCGTTGACCAGGGTGCTGTAGAGGTTCTGGAACTGGATGCCGTAGAAATCGCTGACGCCCCTGGCGTCGGCTTCGCGGTTCCAGATCTCGAATTCAATTTCGGCGGTCTCGGCGATTTCATTGGCCTGTTCCTCGGTGACGCCGAGGCGTTTCCAGTTGGGCTTGCTCTGCGGCCAGAGGCCGGGGCCGACGGCGTTGACGCTGATGGCCTCGATCAGGCTGCAGGCGTGGGGATCGTTGACGGCCAGGTCGTTGGCGCGGGCGGCGAGGATCTCCCGCTGGCGGCCTTCCTCGGCGTAGTTGACACGGCGGGGATGCCAGTTGGCCAGGGGGCCGGTGAAGCGGCCTCCCTTGCGGGAGATGGAGGCAACTCTTCCGCCGGTGACGGAGGCCTGGGCCGCGGCCAGGGGAGAGGGGTAGCTTCTGCCGATGCGGGCGATCATCGCTTGACCCTCACGGGGATGAACTGGGGGCCGGGGCCGGTTTCAAGCTGGACGCGTTGGGTTTGGTAATACTGAAGGGCGGCGCGGACCTGCTCCGGATCGCGGTAAACGAAATGGCGGTTGCCGGTGCCGACGTTGACGGCGTACTCGCTGACGGTCCTGGAAGCGAGGGCCATTTCGGCCTGCTTGAGGGCGGCGATCAGGGAGTCGAGTTCGGATTTTGTGTAGAGGGGCGTGACGGCCATGCCCCGATTGTCGGGGCTGATGAGGGTTTTGTCATGCGCGCCATGCACATGATGCGCATCTTGCACATAATTTTAGAT
>JAAZDE010000121.1 GCA_012512925.1 Desulfuromonadaceae bacterium | reverse complement strand
TGAGGAGAGAGAAAAGAACATCGCCGGCATCCCCCTTTTTCGCGGGTTCATTCCTATCTTGCCGCAGAACCTGAACCGCCTCGTTGATTTTCCTTGCGAAGTAGTTGGGCATAGTCTCCCAATTCTTAAAATGGATCATATGAACATATGTTTATAATTATCCTTTTAAGGAAATTTCGTCAACGGGGAGTTTTGACGGCAATTGCTCAATTGAGAAACTTTACCTTTTTTACCGAGGAGATCGATAAATTCTTCTGGCGGGATTGGCTTACTGAACAGGAAGCCTTGATATTCGTCGCAGCCGTGCCTGGACAGGAATTCCAACTGCTCCCTGGTTTCAACCCCTTCCGCCACGGATTTGATTACCAGGTTGCGGGCAATGGCGATGATGCTCTGGACAATGGCCGCCGCACTGGCCTCCAGGAGAGCGTCCCTGGTGAAGGAGCAGTCGATTTTGAGGTATTCCACCTGGAACCGCCTCAGGCTGTTGAAGTTGGAAAAGCCGGTGCCGAAATCATCGAGCTGCAGGCTGAGACCCAGCTCCTTGAGCTGGGCCATGGTCCTCAGGGCGCTGGAGATATCCTGCAGAACCATGCTCTCAGTGATCTCCAGGGAGATCATCCGGGGTTCGGCGCCGGTCTTTTCAAAAACTTCCCTGACCTGCTGGACGAAACCTTCCTGCCGGAACTGGCGGGCGGAAACGTTGACGGATATCCGGAAAAATGAGGAAACCCGATTTTGCCATTCCCTGGCCTGCCGGCAGGCTTCCTCCAGGACCCATCGTCCCAAGGGAATGATCAGACCGCTTTCCTCGGCAACAGGTATGAAACAGCCCGGAGACAATAATCCTTTTTCCGGGTGCCGCCAGCGCACCAAGGCTTCGACGCCCGTAATTCGCCCGCTTGGGATATCGACCTTCGGTTGATAGTGAAGCAGAAACTCATCTTTTTGAAGGGCCTCCCGCAGACCTGCTTCCACGGCAAGGGCATCTTGAGCTTTGGCCGTCATTTCGGGGGAAAAATAGCAGAAGGTGTTTCCGCCCAACTGTTTGGCCTGGTACATGGCCAGATCGGCCCTTTGAACCAGGGTTTCCGCCTCCTGGCCATCCTGGGGAAAAAGACTGATGCCGATGCTGGTGTTGATTTCCAGTTTATGGTCGTTGATGGGAAATGGACGGGCCAAATTTTTCAGTATTCTCCGGATCACGATGCCGATATCGTTCAACTCGGCGAGTTCGGCCAGCACAATGACAAACTCATCGCCACCGAAACGGGCCACCGTGTCGCATTCGCGAACGGAAACCCTCAATCGCTCTGCAATTTCCCGCAATAGCAGATCCCCGGCTCCGTGCCCTAGAGTGTCGTTGATCCTTTTGAAGCGATCCAGGTCCAACAGTAGAACAGCGACCGTTTTTTGGGAACGGTCCGCGTAAAAAATGCTCTGCTTGATCCGATCATCGAGAAGAACGCGATTGGGCAGCCCCGTCAGGGAGTCGTGGTTTGCCTTGTGTTCAAGCTCCATTTCGTAGCGTTTCCGGTCGGTGATATCGTTGATGACGCCGACGAAATGGGTCACCGTCCCATCGGTATTCTGAACGGGGGCGATTCTCAGTTCGTTCCAGAACAGGGTCCCGTCCTTGCGGTAGTTCCGAAGCTCGACGTCCGCCTTCTTCTTTTCCGTCAGGGCATTTTTTATTTGGATCATGCCGGCCTGGAGCTTGTCATCGCCGGCCAGAAAACGGGGATTCCGGCCCACTATCTCTTTTTTGGAATACCCGGTTATTTTTTCGAAAGCCGGATTGACGTAAGTGATAGGAAGTTTTGGATTTGCGGCTTCGCAGATCATGATTCCGTTGCTGCTGGCCTCGATCGCCTGGTGGCTTATGCTCAAATCCGCCTTGGCGGCCTGGTGCTCCTTGATGGCTTGCTCCCATTCGGTGATATCGATGCAGATACCTCCCAAGGCGGTCTCCTGGCCAAAATAAATGGGAAACTTCGAGGTCATGAAAACGCGCTGCTGTCCAATTATCTGAACGGTTTCCTTTTTTTGGCATTGCCCCTCGGTCAGCGCTATTTGATCGTTTACAAGCATTGAGCTGTCTTCGATGCCTGGAACTATCTCCTTAATGGTTTTTCCGAGCCATCTTTCCGGAGGAACTCCGAAACCTTTTTCATACATCCGATTAACGAATAGGAACCGGTGCCGGTCATCCTTGATGAAGGCATAAGCCGGAAGATTTGCCATGAAAGCCGCAAAACGCGCCTCGTTTTTTTCTATACCCTCTTGGGTTGCATGGATGGTGTTGAAGGAACGGCGAAGGATAGAAAAAAGGAAGCAGGAGGCCACCAGCAAATAAAAAAAGCTTTTGGCGGTCTGCCACCAGGTGAGATCCGCTATTTCAAAGAAATGTAAGGCAAGAAAAGAATCGCTCAATAAAACCCAGGCGACGGATGCCAGAACAAAGGCCATAATAATAC
>JAAZDE010000120.1 GCA_012512925.1 Desulfuromonadaceae bacterium | reverse complement strand
GCCTCGCGGAACATCTCCGCCCGCAGCGACTCGATCTCTTTCCTCAGCTCTTCGGTGCTGCGGTAGCCGGCCTGCCTCTCGGCCACGGCGGTGAGATCGACGTAATCCTTCTCGGCGATGTCGTCGAGAAGGCTGCGCAGCGACTTGCGCACCGTCTCCGGGGTAATGCCGTGGAGGCGGTTGTATTCCTCCTGGGCCTTGCGACGCCGCTCGGTTTCCTCGATGCAGCGGCGCATGGAGCCGGTCACCTGATCGGCGTACATCAGCACCTTTCCGGCAACGTTGCGGGCCGCCCGCCCGCAGGTCTGGATCAGAGAGCGGGCGCTGCGCAGGAACCCTTCCTTGTCTGCGTCGAGAATCGCCACCAGCGACACCTCAGGCAGATCGAGCCCCTCCCGCAACAGGTTGACTCCCACCAGCACGTCGTAGACCCCTTTGCGCAGATCGCGGATCAGTTCCACCCGTTCCACGGTGTGGATGTCGGAGTGAAGATAACGGGCCTGGATGCCGATCTCCTTGAGGTAGCCGGTCAACTCCTCGGCCATGCGCTTGGTCAAGGTAGTGGCCAGCACCCGCTCAGAACGAGCCACGACCTGGCGGATCTGCTCCACCAGG
The DNA here is from genome assembly GCA_012512925.1 of Desulfuromonadaceae bacterium. Taxonomy (GTDB): domain Bacteria; phylum Desulfobacterota; class Desulfuromonadia; order Desulfuromonadales; family JAAYDE01; genus JAAYDE01. Next base: position 23,104 of record JAAZDE010000120.1, on the reverse strand, counting down.
TCGTCCACCTGATTGCGAGCCATACGCACCTCGATCTCCGGATCGAGGAGGCCGGTCGGACGAATCAGCTGTTCGACGATTACCCCTTGGGATTGCTGCAGCTCGAAGTCGGCGGGGGTGGCGGAAACATAGACGGTCTGGAGATTTTTCCCCTGGTATTCAGTGAAGGTCAGAGGGCGGTTGTCAAGGGCCGAGGGCAGTCGGAAGCCGTAGGTGACCAGGGTTTCCTTGCGGGCCCGGTCGCCGCGGTACATGCCGCCGAGCTGGGGCACCGAGACATGGCTTTCATCGATGAAGAGAATGCTGTCGGAGGGAAAATAATCGAGCAGGGTGGCGGGGGGAGAACCGGCGGAGCGGCCGTCTAAGTGGCGGGAGTAGTTTTCGATCCCCTGGCAGTAGCCCATCTCCAGCAGCATTTCCATGTCGAAAAGAGTGCGTTGTTCGAGACGCTGGGCTTCCACCAATTTATTCTGAGCGTGGAGTTCGGCCAGGCGTTCGTGCAGTTCCTGTTTGATCTCCCGCACCGCCTTTTCAACGGCGGGGCGGGTAGCGACATAGTGGCTGGCGGGGAAGACGGCGGTCTTGGCGATTTCGTCGATGACGCGGCCGCGCAGAGGATCGATTTCGCGGATCGCCTCGATCTCGTCGCCGAAGAATTCTATCCGCAGCGCCCGCTTCTCCTCGTAGGCGGGGAAGATCTCCACCGAATCCCCCCGCACCCGGAAAGTGCCCCGGTGAAAGTCGATGTCGTTGCGGGTGTACTGGATTTCCACCAAGCGGCGCAGGAGGTCGTTGCGCGCCAGTTCCATCCCCCGCTCCAGAGGAATCAGCATCCCAAAATAGGCCTCCGGCGAGCCGAGGCCGTAAATACAGGAGACCGAGGCCACGATCAGCACGTCACGGCGGGTGAGAAGGCTGCGAGTGGCGCTGTGCCGCAACTTGTCGATCTCCTCGTTGATGGCCGAATCCTTCTCGATGTAGGTATCGGTGGAAGGAACGTATGCTTCCGGCTGGTAGTAGTCGTAGTAGGAGACGAAGTACTCGACGGCGTTGTCGGGGAAGAGTTCCTTGAACTCGCCGTAGAGTTGTGCCGCCAGAGTCTTGTTGGGAGCCAGGACCAAGGCGGGACGCTGCATTTGGGCGATGACGTTGGCCATGGTGAAGGTCTTGCCCGACCCGGTAACGCCGAGCAGCACCTGATGGGACAACCCTTGCCGCAGGTTGTCGACCAACTCGCGGATGGCCTGAGGCTGGTCGCCGCGCGGTGTGTAATTGGTGGTGAGGACGAATTGCGCCATGGGCGTAACCTCTGCGCGAACAGCGAGGGGGGCGAAAGCCCCCCCGTCAGGTCATCATCGCAAGCAGCCGGACGGCAGTCCGGCTTATTTGGTTTTCCAGGTAGTTCCTTGAGGAGAATCAAGGAGGATAATACCCTTCGCCGCCAGTTCGTCGCGAATGGCATCGGCGCGGGGGAAGTTCCTGGCGGCCCGGGCCGCCTTACGCTCTTCGATCAAGGCTTCGATCGCCTCTTTGCTGAGACCGCTCTCCCCGAGCCCGGCATCTTTGAGACGCTCCAACCAGGAACCTGGTTTTGTCTGGAAGAGGCCGAGGACCTGGCCGCACCTGAGAATCCCTTCACGGGCGGCGGCGAGACGCTTCAGCCAGTGGCGATTGGTCTCGAAACGCCGGTCGGAGAGTACCCGGTTGACAACCCGCACCGCCTCGAAAAGATGCCCCAAGGCCTGAGCGGTGTTGAAATCGTCGTCCATGGCGGCGCGAAAATCCTCTTCGAGACGGGCCGCCGGCTGCCAGATCATCTCATCCTCACCGGTTAACTCCGTTTCCGGGATAACACTTCCAGCCTGTGTTTCCAGAACCTCTTCCAGGGCCTGCAGCGCTTCATAGACGCGGGTCAGACCGTGGCGGGCATCCTCCAGGTTCTTGTCGGAAAAATCGATGGGTGAACGGTAGTGGGCCGAGAGGATGAAGAAGCGCAGCACCTCGGGATCGTATTTCTCAAGTACCTCGCGGACGGTAAAAAAGTTCCCCAGCGACTTGCTCATCTTCTCCTGGTTGATGTTGACAAAGCCGTTGTGAATCCAATAGCGGGCGAAAGGCTGCCCGGTCGCCCCTTCGCTCTGGGCGATTTCGTTTTCGTGATGGGGGAAGACCAGATCCTTGCCGCCGCCATGAATGTCGATGGACGATCCGAGATAGCGCATGCTCATGGCCGAGCACTCGATGTGCCAACCGGGGCGCCCCGGCCCCCAGGGGGAATCCCAGTAAGGTTCGCCCGGTTTCGCGGCTTTCCAGAGGGCGAAGTCCATCGGGTTCCGCTTCTGCTCGCCGGGGGCGATGCGGGCGCCGGCAACCATCTCGTCCATGTTGCGTTTGCTCAGCTTGAGGTAACCGGGAAAATGCTCGATGGAGAAATAGACGTCGCCATCGGCCTCGTAGGCCAGCCCTTTGTCGATCAGGGTGCGAATGATCGCCACGATCTGGGGGATGTTCTCGGTGGCCTTGGGCTCGACGCTGGGGGATTCGCACCCCAGCCTCGCCATATCTTCACTAAAGGCGGCCATGAAACGTTTCGCCAATTCGCAGCTGTCAATCTTGAGCTCCTTGGCGCGGTTGATGATCTTGTCGTCGACATCGGTGAAGTTGCGCACGTAGGTAACCTCGTTACCAAGCCGTTTCAGATAGCGGAAGATCACGTCGAAGACCACGTTGGCGCGGGCGTGGCCGATATGGCAGTAATCGTAGGCGGTGATGCCGCAGACGTAGAGGCGGACCTTGCCAGGTTCGATGGGTTGGAATTCCTCCTTACTTCCCGACATGGTGTTGTAAATCCGCAATGTCATGAGTATCCGGCCTCCTTCACATTTCAGGGGAGAAACAACGGCCCGTCAAAAAAGGACCAGAGAAAACACAAATGCTTTAACCCACGGCGCAGAGCAGCACCACGGCCTGGGCAGCGATTCCCTCCTCACGCCCCTCGAAGCCGAGTTTTTCGGTGGTGGTCGCCTTGACATTGACCCGCTCCGATTCCACCCCGCAGGCTGCGGCAATCTTCTCCCGCATGGCCGGGATGTGGCGAGCCAAGCGGGGGCGCTGGGCGATGATCGTAGCATCGATATTGCCGAGCCGATACCCCCTCTCCCGTGTTACCGTCATCACCCGCTCCAACAGGAGCAGGCTGGAGACCCCCTTCAGAGAGGGATCAGTGTCGGGAAAATGACGGCCGATATCCCCTTCACCCAGTGCGCCGAGTACTGCGTCGCAGACGGCATGGAGCAAAACATCGGCGTCGGAGTGACCCCAAAGCCCCGTCTCGTGCTCTATCTCGACGCCGCCCAGAATCAGCCGCCGTCCGGCCACCAGGGCGTGGACATCATAGCCGCTGCCGATCCGGATCATGGTCCAAGCTCCCCGGCGGCGGCCAGAAAGGCCTCCGCCAGCAGCAGGTCCTCCGGCGTGGTGATCTTTATGTTGCGGTAGCTTCCCTCGATCATTCGCACCTTCACCCCCAGCCTCTCCACCAGGGCTGCGTCATCGGTCGCCCGCACCCCGCCTTCCAACGCCGCTTCATAGGCTCGCCGGATAATGTCGTAGCGAAAAGCCTGCGGAGTCTGGGCCTGCCACAGGCGGCTGCGGTCAGGGGTGCCGCAAATGACGCCGCCGGCCACCTCCTTGAGAGTGTCCTTGACCGGTACCCCGACTATGCAGGCGCCGTTTTGCCGAGCCATGAGAATCACTTGGCCCAGCTTTTCGGCAGGGAACATAGGGCGTACCCCGTCATGGATCACCACGATATCGTCAGCCTCGGAGCCACAGGCAAACAAACCGTTGGCGACCGAATCCTGGCGCTCCTCGCCACCGCTTACGACCCCGGCGATCTTGGCCAAACCATAACCGGCCACGATCTCCTGACGGCAGCAATCGGTTTCATCGGCAGGGACAATAAGAAAAATCTTATCGATCAAGGGATGATTCTGGAAGATTTCGAGGGTACGGACCACAACAGGACGGCCGCCGAGGTGGAGAAATTGCTTTCTCACTCCGGGACCGAAACGTCTACCGCAACCGGCGGCGGGGATCAGGGCGACAACGCTCATGGATTCAAAAAACTACCGCCGGGAGATGATCCCGGCGGAGAAAGGACGGCATGAAGCATGCCCGGATTGGAAGCCCGTCAGTGGAGAAAGATTTTTTCGACCTCTTCCGAAATCTGCTTTTCCGAGGCTCCCTTGGCATAGGCTAGTTCCTGGATCACCAGGCGCCGGGCATGCTCCAGGTACTTTTTCTCACCATAGGAAAGATCCTTGCCCTCCTTGATGAAATAGAGTTCCCTCAACACCATGGCCACCTCGCACAGATCTCCCGATCTGATCTTGTCCTGATATATCTTCTGGCGCCGGCTCCAGGAAGGAAGAGAGCCGTTGGCTGTTTTTTCTTCCCGAAGAATGCCATAGACTCTGGCGACATGATCTGGGTCGACCAGACAGCGCATGCCGACGGTATCAACATTGGTCGTCGGCAGCATGATGGTCATATCGGTGTCGATGATGCGAAGAATATAGAATTCTTTCTTTTCTCCGGAAAATTCCTTGGCCTCGATAGCTTTGACCTCGACAACACCCTGGGCAGGATAAACCGCTTTATCACCGATCTTGAACATCGTTAACCTCCGAATTCCAAAATAGCACTAATGGCCCTCGGAGGTCAATATAAAATGCTTTTAAAGCAATAACTTAGAAAAAATGTTTTGTTCAGTCGAGTTGTTCGATGGACCCTCCGCGAATGCGGAGAAGATAAAGCGATTTTTCCCCCTCGCCGTTTCCCCGAAAGGAGACGGAGCCTGTGATGCCGGGGTAGTCACGGACCCGGCTGATGGCCCGCTGCAACTCGTCCCGGGTGCGAACTTGAGGATCCTGCAACAAGCCCAGCAGGAGAGCGGCGCTGTCATATCCCTGGGCGTCGAGAATGGAGGGGGATTCGCCAAAACGTTCCTGAAAGTTTTTGACAAAATCCCGGACTCTCGGATTTGCACTTTCAGGAAAAAAACCGTCAGTGAAAACAGCCCCTTCCATGGCCTTCCCGCCACGATGGATCAGTTCCGGGGTGTTCCAGGAATTGATTCCCAGCAACTGAACCCCTTCAATATCGTAATAGAGGAGCTGTGATACCAGCAACCCGACCCGCTCCCCAAAATCGGGGATGAAAAGGGCTTCAAAAAAAGCTTTTTGCGGGGATGTCGGATTATTGTCAAAAAGCCGCAGAATCGACTCGCGGAAATCAGTGGCCTCGGCAGGGTAAGAACGGCTGGCGACAACCCTGCCCCCCATCGCGGCTGCCTGCCGGCCAAAGAGATCGGCAAACTCTCGCCCCATGGCATCGGCGGGATAGAGAATGGCGAAACGGGTCAACCCTCTTCCGGCTATGGCGTAGCGAAGCAGGGTGGCGACTTGAGCCTCCCCGGTCAGAGAGGTGCGAAAAACATAGGATCCGATCTCAGGAATCCCCTCCCTGGGCGAAAGGGCCAGCAAAGGTATCCCCTCCTGTTGGGCCTGACGGCCGCCCGCTTCCGCCGCATTGCCCGAAAGAGGCCCCAGAAAAGCGGTAACCCCTTCCCGCCGGGAGAGGTCCTGGACGGCGCCAACGGTCACAGCGGGATCGGCGGCGGTATCCTGGAACCGAAAACGGATCTCCCCCTTGCCCTCCTGGTTGAAGGTTTCGAGGGCCAGTTCCACACCCCGCTGAACCATTTTGCCGAAGGAAGCGAATTTTCCCGTAAGCGGAAGGAGAACGCCGACCGTGTGCTTTCGCTCCCATGATGTTCCGGTAATCCGCCGGTAGAGTTCTGTCGCCTCATGGAGACAAGGGAAATCGATGCGACTCTCCAGAATCGGTTGGATCAGACCGAGCGCCTCGCCGCTTTTGCCATCCCCGGCCAGTTTCTCGGCCTCCCGCAGACTAAGAACATGGCCAGTGGCGGTTGCCTGAAACATGAACAGAGCTTCCCGCGACAAGGCGGTGCCGGCGATCTCCTGACCGATCCGGGAGACCTCGGCGAGAATTCGCACGCTGTCATGATGTTGGGTCGCCTGAGATGCGGCCTGATGTCGGAAAAAAAGCGCCTCCAGAGGCTTGCCGCGGCGCGCCTTCCCTTCCGCCATGGCCTCGAAATAGAGGAACCGCTCCTCGGCGGAGATGGCGTCGACCGAAAGCCTGTTCAACAGGGCAAGACCCTCGTCGCCATGGCCGCTGCGAATGAGGGCGTCGCCGCGCAGTATGCGCGTCAGATCGGTGCGGTTCTTTTCCGGGATGCGGGAGAGGATGGCTAGAGCCCTGTCGGGCTGATCGCGGTCAAGAAAAATCCGCGCCAGAATGTGGTAGGCAGGGGAGTTGGCGGGGCTCTCGGGGTTGCGGAACACGGCTCGCATGAGGAGTCGGTAGGCGTCTTCGATCCGCCCCTCCCGGTATAGCTGCTCACCCCTTTCGATCTCACCGTTGGCGGACGCCCCCCCTGTCGCCAGGTTCGCCGGCCACCCGGAAACTGGCGCAAACAGAAAGACCAGGAGTGCCGCCAAAAAGATTTTTCTCATCAGCGAAGATCCATTTTTACCCGGCGTATTCGCTATATCAGCCGAACAGTTCCTTGACCTTGTCGAAAAAACCCTTCCCCATGGGATGGACATCCTCGCCGCTTTCCCGAATGAACTCCTCGAGAAGCTCACGCTGCCGTGCGGTTAGGTGAGTCGGGGTTTCGACTCGAATGATTACCAGTTGGTCTCCTTTGCCGTAGCCGTGAAGGCTGGGCACCCCCCGCCCGGCGAGCTTCATCACCTTGCCGGACTGGACTCCGCCAGGGATCTTCATCTTCACCTTGCCGGAAAGGGTCGGGACTTCGATTTCGCAACCGAGGGCCGCCTGGGGAAAGGAGATGGGAATTTCGCAGAGGATATTCTGCCCGTCCCGCTGGAAGATGGGATGTTTTTCTACTGAGATCTCCACATAAAGATCCCCCGGAGATCCCCCCAGGCTGCCAGATTCCCCTTCGCCGGTCAATTTGAGACGCGTGCCGTTTTCGACTCCGGCGGGTATCTTGAGGGAAATCGACTTCTTGATCTTCTCCTTGCCGCTGCCGCGGCAGGTGCCGCAGGGTTTCTCGATAACCTCCCCCGCTCCTCCGCAATCGGGGCAGGGACGGGTCAGTGAGAAAAAACCCTGCTGATAGCGAACCTGACCGGCACCATGACAGGTGGAGCAGGTCTTGGGGCGGGTGCCGGGCTGGGCACCGGACCCACCACAGACGGAGCAGGTCTCGTGACGCGGCACCTGAATCGTGGTATCGGCACCGAAAGCCGCTTCTTCAAAGGAGATGGTGAGGTTGTAGCGAAGATCATTCCCCCGATAGCCCCGGCGGCCGGTGCGTCCGCCGAAGATATCGCCGAAAATGTCGCCGAAAATATCCTCGAAGGGGCTGCCCTGAAAACCGTTTGTGGAAAAGCCACCACTTTCCAGACCGGCATGGCCGAACTGATCATAGGTGGCCCGCTTCTGGGGATCGGAAAGAACGGCGTAAGCCTCGGACAGTTCCTTGAAGGCCTCTTCAGCCTGTTTGTCGCCGGGGTTTTTATCCGGATGAACTTTGAGTGCCAGTTTCCGGTAGGCTTTCTTGATTTCATTCTCCCCGGCGTTGCGATGAACGCCGAGAATCTCATAATAGTCGCGCTTTGTTGCCAAGGGGAAAAATCCTCGCCGGTAGCAGGGTATTGAAAAAAAGGACTCAGCGATTTTTTACCAATACTCTGGTGATATGAAGGCCGGAGGCCCAATAAGATGAAAGAACAACAGGAGCCGGGAATACCCGGCTCCTGAAAATTGCCGCAGCAAAAATGATCACTTACTTTTTATCGTCATCCACTTCTTCGAATTCGGCGTCGACGACCTCCGGTCCGCCGGAATCCTTCTCGCCGCCAGAGCCGGGGGACGCCCCCTGATCGGCTGGGGATGCCTGCTGACCCTGGGCATAAATGACCTCGGCCAACTTGTGGGATGCCTCGGCCAGAGCTTCGCTCTTCTTGCGGATCTCCTCGCTGTCTTCCCCCTCCATGGCCTTCTTCAGAGCCTCGGCTGCCTCCTCGATCTTCTTGCGGGTTGTTTCTTCGACCTTGTCGCCATGTTCCTTGAGCGCCTTCTCCGTGGTGTAAACCAGTCCGTCGGCCTGGTTGCGAGCCTCGATAAGCTCCCGCTTTTTTTTGTCCTCGGAGGAGTGGGACTCGGCGTCCTTAACCATGCGGTCGATCTCATCCTCGGAGAGACCGGAGGAGGCGGTGATTTGGATCGACTGCTCCTTGCCGGTACCCAGGTCCTTGGCGCTGACATGAAGAATGCCGTTGGCGTCGATGTCGAAGGAAACCTCGATCTGCGGAATTCCGCGGGGTGCCGGGGGGATTCCCATCAGTTCAAAGCGGCCGATGGTTTTGTTGTTGGCGGCCATCTCCCGCTCCCCCTGGAGGACATGGACCGAGACCGCCGGCTGGTTGTCGGCGGCAGTGGAGAATATCTGGCTCTTTTTGCAGGGGATGGTGGTGTTCTTCTCGATCAGCCTGGTCATGACCCCGCCCAGGGTTTCGATCCCCAGAGAAAGGGGGGTCACGTCCAGAAGCAGAATGTCCTTGACCTCGCCTTTGAGTACTCCGCCCTGGATGGCGGCGCCGACAGCCACCACCTCGTCGGGGTTGACTCCCTTGTTCGGTTTCCTGCCGAAGATCTCCTCGACCTTTTTCTGCACCGCCGGCATTCGGGTCATCCCCCCGACCAGAACCACCTCGTCCAGTTCAGAAGCCGACATGCCGGCATCCTTCAGGGCGGTCCGGCAGGGACCTTCCAGGCGTTTAAGCAGATCGCCACAGATGCTCTCCAACTTGGAGCGGGTCAATTTGACATTGAGATGTTTCGGCCCGCTCTGGTCGGCGGTGATGAAAGGAAGATTGATATCGGTCTCCATCGACGAGGAGAGTTCGCATTTGGCTTTTTCCGAAGCCTCCTTGAGGCGCTGCAGGGCCATCTTATCCTTACGAATATCGATCCCCTGATCCTTTTTAAACTCGTCGGCCACATAATCGATGATGCGCTGGTCGAAATCCTCGCCGCCGAGAAAGGTGTCGCCGTGGGTGGATTTGACCTCGAAAACGCCATCCCCCAATTCCAGAATGGAGATATCAAAGGTGCCGCCACCGAGGTCGAAAACACCGATCTTCTTCTCGTCCTTTCTCTCCAGACCGTAGGCCAGGGAGGCCGCCGTCGGCTCATTGATGATCCGCAGCACATTGAGACCGGCGATCTTGCCGGCGTCCTTGGTGGCCTGACGCTGAGAATCGTTGAAATAGGCCGGGACGGTGATAACCGCATCCTTGACCTCTTCCCCGAGGTAGTCCTCAGCGGTCTGCTTCATCTTCTGCAGAATCATGGCCGAGATTTCCTGCGGACTGTATTGCTTCCCGGCCACCTCGACCCAGGCATCGCCATTGTCGGCGCGGACAATCTTGAAGGGGCTGATCTCCATGTCACGGCGAACGGTGTCGCTGTCAAATTTGCGGCCGATAAGACGCTTGATGGCGAACAGGGTATTTTCCGGATTGGTCACCGCCTGGCGTTTGGCATGCTGCCCGACCAGGCGTTCCCCGCTGTTGGTAAAGGCCACCATCGACGGGGTAGTGCGGGCGCCCTCCGAGTTGGCGATGACAATCGGCTCTCCTCCCTCCATAACGGCGACGCAGGAGTTGGTGGTCCCCAGGTCAATCCCGATCACTTTGCTCATCTGTCAATTCCTCCTTATGTGAAAAAATTTTTTGGACTTTTCCTGAAAACTTAATTATCGGCGCTGCCGTTTTCAATATCCGGCGACGATTTTTCCCGCGGCGCACGGGAAACCATGACCAGCGCCGGCCGGAGCAGCCGATCGTTGAGCAGACAGCCCTTTTGCAACACCTGAATCACCGTGTTGGGAGGATGATCGGCACTCTCCATCTGGCCCATCGCCTCATGGCGGGCGGGATCGAAAAATTCCCCCATGGCGTTGAATGGGACAGCGCCGAACTTTTCCAGGGCTTTCAGAAACTGGCCTACAGTCATCTCTACCCCCTGCAGCAGACCTTGACTCTCACTCTGCTCCTGACGGGCATGCTCGACGGCACGTTCCAAATTATCCAATACCGGCAACAGTTCACGGATGATGCCCTCATTGCCGAAACGGAGAAGTTCATCCTTTTCCTTGCGGGCCCGCTTGCGGTAATTATCCAGGTCGGCGCAGGCACGCAGATGGAGATCCCTGAATTTTTCGACTTCGGCGCGGCAGGCGGACAACTCTTCCTCGGGGGAAGGAACCTTTTCCTGTTCCTTGTTATCTTCCCCTACCGTGGCTTCATCAACCGCTTTCGCTTCAGCTGCGGAAACGGTTTCCTCTTCCTTGGCCTGGTTCAGATTAACCTGTTCTTCTTCCACGAATTTCCTTCTCCTGTTCTGTCATTCTTCTTCCAGAAACCGGCTGACCAACCGGGCGCTCTGGTAAACCAGCGGGATTACGACCGAATATGGCATACGACTGGGGCCAAGAACGCCCAGCGTGCCGGATATACCGCTGGCGCTGGTATAGGTGGAGGTCACCAGACTGCACCCCTCAAGTTCCATGAGTTCGAATTCACTGCCGATGAAAACCCGAATTCCCTCGGCGCCCCGGCACTGATCCAGCAGCTTCACCAGCAGGCTTTTCTGTTCGAAGGCGCGGAAAAGTTTTTTCATGCGCTCCAGATCGGCAAACTCCGGCTGCTCGAGAATATTGGAGGCGCCTTCGATGAAAACCCCGGTATCGGGCTGATCCTCGAAGGCTTTTTGAGAAAGGAGAAAGGCCTGCTGGTAGAGGGTATCACAGAGAGCCTTCTCCCGGGCCATCTCGCGGACGATAAGTTCCTTGACCTCGCGGATGGTAAGACCCGTCAGCCGGCTGTTGACGAAATTGGTAATCTTCTCCAACTCGGCCTTGGAAAGGGCAACCCGCGCATCGATAATCCTGTTCTGTACCGTTCCGGAGCGGGAAACCAGAATGACCAGGATTTTCTGCTCGGACAGCTGGACGAATTCAATGTGACGGAAGACGGTGGCATCGAAAGAGGGAGCGGAAACAATGCCGGCGTAGCTGGAGGTGGCGGAAAGGATCCGTCCGGCCCGCTGCAGACGCTCTTCCAGTCCCATCCCTTCCAGAAAGCGCCCACCGCCAAATTCCTTTTCCAGGTAAACACCCGGCTCACGGAAATGGGCCAAGGAGTCGACATAGTAGCGATACCCCTTTTCGGTGGGGATGCGCCCCGCCGAGGTGTGGGGAGAATAGAGGTATCCAGCCTCCTCCAGATCGGCCATGACGTTTCTAACCGTGGCCGGCGAAAGATTCATCTTGTGCCGGCGGGTGATGGCCCGCGAGCCGACCGGTTCACCGGTCTCGATGAAATCCTCGATGATGGCCTCGAGAATTTTCCTGCTGCGCTCATTCAGTTCTTCGATCATGGCACCACCCCTGGGACAATCAGCCGCTGAAGGGTTTGTCGGAGCTTAGCACTCCTGCTTATAGAGTGCTAACACGGGTCAAAATAACAACGCCCCACCCCTTTGTCAAGAAACAAATCCGGAAGAAAATTAACCCGTAAGCGATCAGGGGTCAGAAGAATTCCTGAATCAGATGATCATAGATCAACCACCCCTCCAAGGTCATCCGCCATCGACCCTCTTCCTTATGGACATTCTTCCCGAGATGTTGGAGCGCCCTCGGAAAAGCCGCCGCGACCCCGCTGCCGAAATGATTTTGGAAATCAGCCTCCGAAACGCCTTCGGCGGTCCGCAGGCCGAGGTAGAGAGTTTCCCGCATGGCTTGCTCACGGCTGAAGCCTTCCAAACGGAGCGAAGGGTTCTCGCCTTCAGCCAACCGGGAAAAGTAGTGGCCTAGATCGTCGGGCGCCGCCCAGCGTTCCCCCCACCCCGAGGCAAAAAAACTGTGAGCGCCGGCACCGATGCCGATATAGGGAAGACGGCGCCAGTAAACAAGGTTGTGGCGGCAGTCCCGCCCAGGCTGGGCGTAGTTGGAAATTTCGTAGTGGCAAAAACCGTGGTGACCGAGAAAATCATCAGCCTCACGAAACATGGCGGCCCATTTCTCGTCCGTGCCGACCAGAAGCCTTCCACCTTTTTCCAATTCGGCGAAAGGGGTGCCCGCTTCCACCGTCAGCCCATAGAGGGAAAGATGCTGGGGGGCCAAATCGACCGCCCGCTGCAAATCCCCCAGAAAAGCCCTGTGGGTCTGGCCATAAAAACCAAACATGAGATCGAAGCCGAGGTTGTCGAAGCCTGCCCGTCGTGCCCATATAATACTCTCTTTGATGTCCCCGGGGCGGTGAAGCCGTCCCAGAAAAGAAAGGTTCTCCGCGGCAAAGGATTGAACTCCGAGGGAAAGGCGGTTGACCCCAGCCGACCGGTATCCATGAAGTTTTTCCAGGGAGAGGGTGCCGGGATTGGCTTCCAGGGTAATTTCGGCGGCCGATTCAAGACCGAAGAGCCGATCAGCCTCCTCGAGAACGGCTCCAACCGCCTTGGGTTCCAGCAATGATGGAGTGCCGCCGCCGAAAAAAACCGTGGCCAAGGATTCGCCGGGTTTTCCGGATTGTGCCCACTGTCGCAGGTGGTGGCTCAGAGAGAATGAATATTGCGGGAGAAGATGTTGCGCTCCGGCCAGGGAAAAAAAATCGCAGTAGGGGCATTTGCCCTGGCAGAAAGGAATGTGCACATAGAGACCGGCCATGGAGAGTCACAGGGGAAAAGCGGCACCAGCCTCCAACCCTCTGGGGATAGAATCGGTTGCCGGTGTTTCCTCACAGAAAAAAAAGAATCGACATGACGGCCAGGAAAAAGACCGCCATAAAAACGCTCAACCCCACCGGAAAAGCGGCGTTTCTGAGCCACGAGCGGGGGTCCTCCCGAACATTTGCCAGGGAGGGCATGAACCCTGTGGCCAAAAAACTGGCCATGAGCATCGCTTTGCGGAAAAAGTCCCCGGGATAATCCAGCAGTCTGTCGATGGTCTCTTCGAGGGAAGGACGAGGAGCTTGGCCAGCCGTTTCTTTTCGGGAAAAACAGAAATTCATAAAACGGAGGAAATATCTCGCGCCGATCCGGTAGAACCAGTCCCAATCCAGACTCAGATAGGGTTTTGGAGCAAACATCGGCAGCATCAGGAAAAAACCGACCACGGTAAAGAACATGAACTGAAAGGTTTCCGAAAGGTGATACGCCGAATAGGGGTTATAGGTGAAGGGATAAGGAAGCATATTGTAGAGAAAGGGGTAATAACAGCCGACGAAAATGCAGAGAAATGCCGTCAGGGCCATGGCGGCTTCCATGTTTCCGGGGGGGTCGGCCGCTTTTTCCAGAGTTTTTTCGCTGCACCGGCTGTCGCCGAACCAAATCAGATAGGTCAACTTCAAGGTGGTGCTCAAAAAGGTACCTGAAGAAGCCAGGGACAAAAGGAAGGCATAAAACAGAAAATGCTTGTCAAATGCTGCCGTTACAATCATCGCCTTGGTCACAAACCCGGCAAAAAGAGGGAATGCGGAGATAGAGAGGCCGCCGATCAACGTATAGACCAGGGTGCGGGGCATTTTCCGGTAAAGCCCGCCCAATTCGGAAAATTTGGATTTCCCGGTCATGGACAGGATGGAGCCGGTGCCCATGAACAGCAGACTCTTATAAAGAACATTGACGAAAGCGTGAGCACAGGCGCCGCTGACCGCCAACCCAGAGCCGATACCGATGCCCGCCACCATATAACCGACCTGACTGATGATATGGTAAGCCAGCAGACGGCGGGCGTCATTCTGCAGCATGGCGTAGATGACGCCGAACAAAACCATAAAGACACCGAGGGGAAGCAACAGGGGCAGACCGGTAAAGCCCCGGATCAGGGCATAGACCGCGGTTTTGGTGGTGAAGGCCGACATAACCACCGAACCGCTCGGCGTCCCCTCGCCATAGGCATCCGGCATCCAGGCGTGCAAGGGAGGAGCGGCCGCATTGAGCAGGAAACCGATCAGGATCAGCCAGCCTCCCGCTCCCAGGCGGGTGACGTCCATCGGGACAAAAGAGAAGTTTCCACCCGCCGCCTGCTGATGGAGAACGATCCCCGTCAGCAGAATGATGCCCCCCAAACCATGGATCAAAAGATAACGGAACCCCGCCGCCAGGGAGGCGGGCGTTTTCCTGGCCCAGACCAGAAAAACGGAGGAGAAGGCCATCAGTTCCCAGAACAGAAAAAGCGCCAGGTAGTCCCCCGCCAGGATGACCCCCAGGGAGCCGGCCACATATACCCAGGCGGCGACATGCTCCACATTGTTTCTGACCTGCAGAGCGAAGAGCGTCCCGATAAAGCCCATCAAAGCCATGATGAAAGCGAATATCCGGCTCAGGGCATCCACCCGGCCGAACGACATCCCCCATTCCAGAAAATTGACGGAACCATGTATCCCGTCCTGCAGGGTGATGACGACAACAAAAGCGGCCAGGGGAACCAGCAGCAGAAACGCCTTACGCGCCTTTCCCCGGAACAGGGGAAGCAACAGGGCGCCGGTCAGAAAAAGTGCCGAGGGATGTATCCACAGATCATTCGTCATAATAATCTTCTGGTTTCAGAATTCCCACATGGGCCAGCCATTTGGAAAAAAAGACAATGACCACACAGGAGAGAAAGCCAAAGATGGACCAGAAGCCTGGGATTTTCTCCATGGCGGTATGGGCCTGGTCATGATTGACGAACAAGGCTTCGAAAATGAGCAGAAGGCCCGCTACGATCAAGCCAACGGGCAGTCCGTTGCCGCGCCATTTACCCATGGCCTCAAGCAATCTCACCAGGGTCATCCAAACACCCCCCTGACAAAAGTCATCAAAAAACCGGGGAAAATCCCGATCAAAACAGAAACCAGCGCCGCACAGCACAAAGGAATGACCATGAACAAAGGCGCTTCGTGCCATTTTTCTCCTGAAAGTCTGTCGGCGGCATCATGGGAGGCGAAAAAGGCCCGGTAGACGATCGGCGCGAAATAACCGATATTCAGCAAGGTGCTGATCACCAGGACCACCATGATGCCGATCTGGGAAGCCTCCATCGCTCCGAGGAAAAGATACCACTTGGTGACAAATCCGGCCACCGGAGGACCACCGATCATGCTCAGGGAAGCGATTCCGAAGGCGGCGAAGGTAAAAGGCATGGCACGCCCCAATCCCCCCATTTCCGAAATGTTCTTTTTGTGACTGGCCACGTAGATCGCCCCGGCACAGAAAAAGAGGGTAATCTTGCTAAAAGCGTGGTTGGCGATATGGATCAGACCGCCGCTGATTCCTTCGGGAGTGAGCAGGGCCACTCCGAGAATGATGTAGGAAAGCTGACTGATGGTGGAATAGGCCAGGCGGGCCTTGAGATTATCCCTGGTCAGGGCGATGAGCGAGGCGACGATAATGGTGATGGAAACGAAATAGGCGGTCGGAATTCCCAGGTTGAGAGCCTCCATGGTCTCGACCCCGAACAGGTAGAGCATCACCCGGGTAGTGGAAAAAACACCTACCTTGACCACCGCCACGGCATGGAGCAGGGCGCTGACCGGGGTCGGTGCCACCATGGCGGAAGGCAGCCAGCCATGAAGCGGCATGATGGCCGATTTGGCGAAACCGAACAGACAGAGGATGTAGACCGTCACGACCAGAGCCGGCGGCGTCGTCGCCGGGAAGATGCCGGAACGGATATTGTCGGCGAAATCGAGAGTCCCCGTGAAGGTATAAATAAGAACCAAAGCCGGAAGAACAAAGGCGACGGAGGTGCCGAGGAGATAGATCAGATACTTACGGCCGGCGGCGTAGGCTTCCGGGGTCTGGTCGTGAGCCACCAGGGGGTAGGTGGAAAGGGAGAGAATTTCATAAAAAAGGTAGAGGGTCAGCAAATTGGCCGAAAAGGCGACGCCCAGGGCGGCGGCGATGGCCACGGCGAAAAAAGCAAAAAAGCGGGTCTGGGCATGCTCCTTCAAAGCGCCCATGTAACCAATGGAATAAAAGGCGGTCAAAATCCACAGGAAGGAGGCCACCATGGCGAAAAGGAAGCCCATGGCATCCACCCGCAACTTCAGGTACGCCCCCGGCAGGACCGGGGCGATCACCGCGGTGAAAACCCGTCCGTCGAGGACATCTGGCAGCATTGACGCCACCAGGGCGAAAACCACCACCGCCCCTGAAATCGTCAATCCCCCGCGGAGGACCGGTTTGCGGCCCGCCAAAATGATTGGCACAACGCAAAGCAGGGCAGCACCGATCACCATCAAAGGCATCAAGGAATCAATAACATTCATCCATCGTTTTCCATTTTCAGGCCCATCTTTCCATCATAGGGAGGGAACAGCAACCCGGATGACGTGGGACAGGAACGAGCCGGCATTGATGCCGATGGCCAGAAGGACAAAGGCCACGATCAGCAGAGACGGAATCATGAGGGGCGGGGCTTCCGCTCTGCCCGCTATTCCTGCTCCGTGCGGTTCCACCCCCTTTCCCGAAGAGAAAGCAATCTCCAGAACACGGAAAAAGAGCACCGCGTTGACCAGGCTGCTGAAAATCAAAGCGGCCACGAAACCGTAATGGCCCGCTTCGATGCCGCCCAGCAACAGATACCATTTACTGAAAAAACCGCAGGTCGGAGGCACCCCGACCACCGAGAGCGCCCCGACGACAAGCACTCCCAGCGTCAGCGGCATTTTTCGAAACAGTTGGTGAAGATCCTCGAATCGGGCGCTGCCGAGTCGGTAGAGAATGGCTGAAGAGACCAGGAAAAAACACAAGGTCATCAAGGCATCGTTGACAATGTGAAAAATCGCTCCGGTCAAACCATGGATGTTGCCCAGCCAGACCCCCCCCACCATATAACCCACCTCGGCGATGACCACATAGGTCAGCATCTTGACCAGATTCCTCTGACTCAGGGCGATAAGGGAGGCGGAAATGATGGCGATGACCGCGGCCCAGACGATCAGCGTCTGAATCTGGCTATGGGCCAGAAAGGCGTAGTACGGGGAAAAGACGCTGAAAATAATGCGGATCATGAGATAAACAGTGACCTTGGTCATCAGCGGCGCGATGAGCACGCTGGCGCCGGCGGGAGCATGGGTATAGGCGTTGGGCAGCCAGCCGTGCAACGGGAAAAAGGCCATCTTGATCCACAAACCAACCATCAGGAAACAAAACGCGGTGGCGGCTGTGGGGCTTTCATAGAAGGGAGGAAGGAGACGGGCGATATCGGCCATGTTCAGGGTGCCGGTAATGAGGTAGAGATAGCCCACTCCCAGCAGATAAAAGCAGGCGCCGACGGTGCCCATGACGATGTAGTTGAAACTCGACAGCGGCGCTCGCCCCCTGCCCATGGCGATGAGACCGTAGGTGGTGATGGAGGTGATTTCCAGCAGGACGTAGAGATTGAAGGCGTCGCCGGTAATCACCAGCCCCATCATCCCGCAGATGAGGATCAGATAAAGAGAGAAGAAGAGGTGTTCCCGACCCGGCATCTCCTTTTTGATGCTGGGAAGGGCGGAAAAGGTGGCGATCAGCGCCACCCACGAGACCAGCACCAGCATCAGGGCGCTCAAAGGATCGAGCACCAGTTGAACACCATAGGGAGGAAGCCACCCACCGACGGTGTAGGTGAATGTGCCATTCTCCAGCACATCGACCAAAACGAAGAAGGAAGCGACCGACGACATCGCCAGGCTCGCCAAGGTCCAGGGGGCGACATGTTTCTTGGAGATCTTTCCCAGCAGATTGACCGCAAAGGCCGCCAGCAGAGGAAAGGTCAGAACCAGAATCGGCAGATTATGGTTCATCACTTTTCACCCGCTCGAGAATCTGGTCTTCATCGATCGATCCGTATTCCTTGTAGATTTTCAACATCGTAGCGAGAGCGACACCGGTGACGCTGACCGATACGACAATCGCGGTCAGCATCAGGACGTGGGGGAGGGGATTGACGATGTCGGCCGCCTGTACCGCTCCCGCCAGAGCCTGCTCTTTATCCACGATCGGTATCCCCCCCCCCTTTTTGGCCCCAGTGGAAATAAAAAACAGGATGATGGCGGTCTGGAAGATATTCATGCCGATCAGCTTTTTGACCAGATTATTTTTACGGATCATGGCGTAGAAACCGATCATCATCAGCACGACATAGATCCAGTAATTATATTTCGCCACCAAATCCGCCAGCCACCCGTCCATATCAAAGCCCCTGATCGATGGTCCCCGCCGAAGAAAGTACCCGATAAATCCTTAACATGATACTCATCACGCCGATGCCGACCCCCAACTCCACCAGGAAAATCCCGAAGGAGCGCCAGGCGATCGGACCCAGCGGCAGAATTTTGTTGAGAGCGCCGTAATCCAGAAAAGATCCCCCGAAAATGACGCACAGGGCGCCGATGCCGCAGTAGACCACAGGACCGGTGATGGAAAGGGTCTTGTTGACGTTTTCGGAAATGTAGTGCTTGCTGGCCGGCAGGCCGAACACCAGCGCCATGAGGATGTTCGCCGAACCGAGGATGACCCCACCCTGAAAGCCGCCGCCGGGGCTGTAATGACCATGGACCACGACATAGAGCCCGAAGAGCTGGATAAAAGGGATCAGCACCCGGACTGAGGTCTGCAGGATGACATCCTGCCAGGGCATGCGCAGTTTGGCTTCTTCCTGGAGTTCTCTCACAGATTCTCCTGTTTCAGGATACTGACCACCGAGACTCCGGCGCAGTAAATGACCACCAGCTCAAACATGGTGTCGTAGCCGCGGTAGTCCCCCAAAATCGCCGTCACCAGATTGGGAACATGGGTTTCGCGCACCGCGTTTTCAATGTAGTAGGAGGAAACATGGGTGTTGGGCGGTGATTGGGGATCTCCCCAGGCGGGGAAATCGGCCATTCCGTAAAAGAGCAGGACCCCGGTGATGACAGAGAGCATCAGCGGCAGCATCTTCCACCCCTGATCCTTGAAATGATGGGGATCATCGACCCCACGAATCAGAAGGCCGCTGCGGGTAGTGGAACGGAACAAAGCGGCAATGAAAAAGATGGTGCTTATGCCTGCGCCCACCACCGCCTCGGTAAAAGCCACATCCACGGCTCCCATTTCCGCCCATAGCAGACACATCAAAAAGCTGTAGGCGGCAAAAATGATGGTCGACGACAACAGTCCACGCACACTGATGGTGGCCAGCGCACAAATGACAACGAGCGTCAGGAGAAACAGATCGAGCTGCCAGATCATCGGTTTCTTTTCCTTTTTTCCCAGGGTTCGATGCCGACAATGAAGGCCGCCTTGGTGATAGCATGGGTGGCGGCGGGAGTGGCCACGTAAACAAAGAGAATAATCAGAAGAATTTTAAGGCTGACCCGGAGATTGTCCCAGGATTGGAAGAGAGTCCAGTCAAAGTCCCGGACATTGAACAATGCGATAGCGATAAGAGCCAGGGTGCTGGCCAGGGCATCGCATTTCCCCGCCGCATGGAGACGGCTGTAAAAATCGGGAAAACGCAGGATCCCGATCGCTCCGATGGCGAAGAAAAAGATTCCCAGAAACAGCAGCGCCGCCACAATCATTGAAAAAATCGACATGACCAAACCCTCTCAGGTTTCTTCCCTGCCGCCGCGGGCGGTTTTGCGCCGCAGGAAAAACTTGGTGACCCCGATGGCCAGGATGAAATTCAGCATGGCATAGGCAATAGCGATATCGACAAACATGGAGATGTTGCCGAAAAGGTAACCGATCAGAATCAGCAGAACCGTGGTCTGAGCGCCGATGACATTGACGCCGACGATGCGGTCGAGAACGGTCGGGCCGCCGACCACCCGTATCAACGCCAGGGCCGTGCTGAGCAACAGCC
Source organism: Desulfuromonadaceae bacterium (assembly GCA_012512925.1). GTDB lineage: Bacteria > Desulfobacterota > Desulfuromonadia > Desulfuromonadales > JAAYDE01 > JAAYDE01. The sequence goes on along the minus strand of JAAZDE010000120.1, from coordinate 3,108 downwards.
CAATGGCAGCAAGGAGAAAAACCGTATTCATGGTCATTCCCTTTCCAGCGCCCTGGCGATCCGCGTTTCCATTTCCCCCGGAAGACCCTCCGCCGATTTCTGAGTCAAAGCGTAGACGGTGAATTCATTCCCGGACATATTGACGGTGATCGTTCCGGGAGTCAGGGTGATCGATTGGGCGAGGGTCACCCGGGACAGGGTGTTCCGCAGTCGGGTGCGGAAACGCACCAGGCGGGGATCGATGATCTCCAGCATGCGGGGGTGAAGGACGATGTAAGTGATTTCCAGGCTGGCTAAAAAAATCTGATAAAAAAGCCAGGGCAGATAAGCCAAAACTTTGAAAATATCAAACAGCCAGGGCAGGTCGGGGTGGCCGTAAAACAGTAGGTCATGGCTGAATATGGTCACCAGAAGACAGCAGAAAACCCCCACCCCAAGGTGAAAAGGATCGAACATCCCCGAAATCAAAATCCAGAAGAACAGCATGATGAAGAAGGTGACAAGCCGTGCCATGACAACCTTTCCCGATTTTCGAAAAGCGCTGAGATTCTCATACGGCCTTGCATAAAAACAATGAGCCGACGCCCGGTCCCCGCCCTTCTGTCAAAGCAATTATACCGTCAGGAAATACTTCCGTCTGCGCCGACCACCGGACCTTTCACTGGCCAGGCAAGGATTTGATTGTCGCAATCCTGCCGAAAGACCATTTAACCAGGGCTTTGACCGGGGACAGCCACGAGGCCGGCCACCTAGCGGGCCAATCTTTTCGCCTCGGAGCGGTAAGCCGGAGGGATCTCCTGCAAAGTAGCGGCAAAACGGATTTCGCCCCCCTGATCGACGAAAACATAGCGAAACTCACTGTCATTTACCAAGGAATCCTTTGGGACCGAAGCTTTTTCCCCCCTGATGGCGATCTGCTCGGCAACAGGGTCCTTTACCGGAAACATCAGCATCATCAAGCGGGTACGGAAATCAAGGTAAAATCGGCGCGGTTCGGAAACGTAGGGGGCATCAGCGGCAAGGTAAATCAGACTGAGATCAATGGCAAGAAGAACCAGAACTAAAACCAATCCCCAGAGGATAAAACGGCCCAATCTTCTCATGTTTCCGCAAGTCTCCTGCGCTTGACGGTTCCGGCGGAACCTATCTCCGACCAACCCGGCGTACCAGGGAAATTCTAAGTTAATGGCAACACAATGACAAGAAGTCAATGCCCGGGAGAAAATCCTTTTGTCCTTTGGAAAGTTTGAAAATACCCGTCGGGTCAGGGAAAGAAAAATGGCTTTAAGTGCAGATAGGCACTCTTTTTGCTATTATTTAATGAAATTTTTCTGAAGGGATGTTGCTATGATTGCACGTATCCTGTCGGGAGGTCTGCTCGGCGTTGATGCCTTCCCCGTGGAGGTGGAAGTGGATATCGCTCAGGGTCTCCCGCAGTTTGCCACTGTCGGACTACCGGAAAACGCCGTCAAGGAAAGCAAAGACCGCGTCAAGTCGGCCATCAAGAATTCCGGCTATCAGTTCCCGGCGCGGCGCATCACCATCAACCTGGCACCGGCGGACATTAAAAAGGAAGGAACCGCCTACGACCTGCCGATTGCGGTTGGAATTTTGTCCGCTTCCGGTCTGATCGAAGCGGGAAGCAAACCGTGGCTGTTCATGGGCGAACTCTCCCTCGACGGCCGGGTTAAACCGGTGCATGGCGCCCTGCCTCTGGCCGTGAGCGCCCGGAACTGGGAGATCGCCGGATTCATCCTGCCCAGGGAAAACGCCATGGAGGCGGCCATCGTCCAATCCCACCCCGTTTACGGCGTCGATCACCTCGGAGAGGTGGTCGATTTTCTCAACGGCGCACGCGATCTCTCGCCGACCTTGGTCAACCGGGAAGAACTGTCGGGGAACCTCCTGTCTTATCAAGAAGATTTCTCTGAAGTGAGAGGGCAGGACAGCATCAAACGGGCACTGGAGGTGGCGGCCGCCGGAGGCCACAACATTCTTCTGGCGGGACCACCGGGAAGCGGCAAGACCATGCTCGCCCGGCGCCTCCCGACCATTCTACCCAAACTCTGCTTCGACGAGGCGGTGGCGACCTCCAAGATCCACTCCGTTGCCGGCCTTCTTCCCAAACAGGATGGACTGATCCGGCAACGTCCCTTCCGCCACCCCCACCACTCGGTTTCCGATGCCGGGCTGATCGGAGGAGGCACCGTCCCGCGGCCGGGGGAGGTCTCCCTGGCCCACAACGGTGTCCTCTTTCTCGACGAACTTCCGGAGTTCAAGAAAAACATCCTGGAAATGCTTCGGCAACCTCTCGAGGACGGTGAGGTCACCATCACCCGTGCTGTGACCTCCATCACCTACCCTGCTTCCTTCATGCTGGTGGCAGCCATGAATCCCTGAGGCTGTGGCTATCTTTTTCTATTACTCTTAAGGAGGGGGTATAAGAGAGGACAAAATGGAGGGCATCCTCCTTGATTTTTATCTGATCGACCAGATCCTGGACCAGTCGGCGCTTCTCATCATCACTCAGGATGGGCCACATGGAGGCGAAACTCATCGCCCGTTCGAGGAGGTAGTCTTTGGCGACAGCATTCGCCTTTGAGAGGTCAATTTCGGCCTGAAGGCGGGGGATCTGATCAAGGATCTGCTCCTTGCGCTCCTTCAACGGCATGAACCTTTCAGTGAAGTTGCCACTGTCAATCAGCTGATCGTTCACCAGGTCGAGCAAGGTGTCAATCTTTCCATCGACGGCTTTGATTTCCCGCTTGAGCAGTGCCAGCCTGTCTTCCTTCTCCCTCAGCTCCGCTTCGTAATCGTTGACCGCCTTCAGTTCCTCGGGGCGGACGATCATCGTTTTCAAAGCCGTCAGGAAATGCCGTTCCAGCACGTCCTCGTTGACTTTCATGCGGCAGCTCCGGCAAACATACCTGGGCACCTTCATCCCTTTGTATGGGTAGACATAAAGCTTATTTTCACAAGAACAAACGAGCAGGCCGCTGAAAAGATACCTACCCTCCTTCGGGACAGCTTTCTGGGCATAGCTGGCGTTCTTCATAAGAAGAGCGTTGACCTTTTCCCAGGTCGATTCATCCACCAGCGGTTCCACCT
>JAAZDE010000119.1 GCA_012512925.1 Desulfuromonadaceae bacterium | reverse complement strand
GGGAGGCCTGAGCCCGGAGCTGGTGCGGCTGTCCATCGGCCTGGAGTCGATCGGGGATATCCTCGAGGATATCCCCGATCGACTCCAGGCCGATGGACAGCCGCACCAGCTCCGGGCTCAGGCCTCCCGCCTTCTGATCCTCCTCGCTGAGCTGGGAGTGGGAGGTGCTGGCCGGGTGCAGGGCCAGGCTCTTGGCGTCGCCGACATTGGCCAGGTGGGAGAAGAGGCGCAGGTGGTTGATGAAGCTCTTGCCGGCCTCGTAGCCTCCCTGGGCGCCGAAGACCACCATGCCGCCGAAGCCCTTTGCCAGATATCTGCGCGCCACGGCGTGGGACGGATCCTGGTCCAGGCCGGGATAACGGACCCAGGCCACTTTCGGATGCCGCTCCAGATGGCGGGCCACGGCCAGGGCGTTTTCGCAGTGGCGCTCCATGCGCAGCGGCAGGGTCTCGATCCCCTGCAGGAACATCCAGGCGTTGTCCGGGGAGATGCAGGCGCCCAGATTGCGCAGCGGCACCAGGCGCAGGCGCACGTCGAAGGCCGGCGGATTGAGGTCGCCGAGATCGTGGGCGTAGCGCACCCCGTGGTAGCTTTCGTCGGGCCGGTTGTAGAGGGTGAATTTGGGATCGGTCCAGTCGAATTTCCCCGCATCGACGACGATGCCGCCGATGGCGGTGCCGTGCCCGCCCAGCCACTTGGTCAGGGAGTGGACCACGATGTCGGCGCCGTGCTCGATGGGGCGCAGCAGATAGGGGGTGGTGAAGGTGGAATCGACGATCAGCGGCAGATGGTGTTTGCGGGCGACCTGGGCCACCGCCTCGATGTCGGTGACGCCCAGGGCCGGATTGCCGATGGTTTCGATGTAGAGGGCCCGGGTCCGCTCCGTGACCGCCCGGTCGAACTCCTCCGGCCTGGTCGGGTCGACGAAGCGGGTGCGGATGCCGAACTGGGGGAGGATGTTGTTGAACATGGTGTAGGTGCCGCCGTAGAGGTTGTTGGCCGAAACCAGTTCATCGCCGGCCTCCAGAATATTGATGACGGCGTAGAAGATGGCCGAGGTCCCCGAGGCCAGGGCCAGCGCCGCCGCCCCCCCTTCCAGCGCCGCCACGCGTTTTTCCAGCACCTCCTGGGTGGGGTTGCCGAGGCGGGTGTAGATGTTCCCCGGCTCTTTGAGGGCGAACAGGTTGGCGGCGTGATCGGTGTCGCGGAAGACGAAGGAACAGCTGCGGCAGACCGGCACCGCCCGGGCCAGGGTGGCGGGATCGGGTTCCTGCCCCGCGTGCAGGGCCAGGGTCTCAAAACCGTAGGATTTTTCGGCCATGATCGTTCTCCTTTATATTTCGTAGGTATAGCTGTCCGCCGAAGCCTTCATTTGCTCCTGGCGGCGAAGGATGTCGGCGAAAGTCAGATGATCGACGATTTCTGAAACCGCCGCCGTGACTTCCACCCAGATCTCCCGAAAGACGCAGCTGCCGATCTCCGCGCAACAGGGTTCCGGTGGCGTCTTGGCGCAGGCGATCGGCTCGATGTCCCCTTCGACGAGCCGCACCACCTCGCCCAGGAGAATCTCGCCGGGAGGCTTGCGGAGGAAAAATCCGCCGCCGACGCCGCGCCGGCTGTCGACCAGGCCGGCCCCTTTCAGAAGCAGCATGATCTGTTCGAGAAACTTGCGGGGGATGTCGTTGGCCAGGGCGATCTCGCTGATGGGAACGACGCTCCCCCCGTCGTAGCGCCGGGCCAGATGGAGAATGGCCTTCAGCGCGTAGTCCCCTTTGTAGGTAATCTTCATCTTCTGCCGACTCCCATAAATAAGATCAATTTTATAGTCATTAAGGCCAAAAAAAAGACAAATGTCAACGATTGTTTCCCGGCGGGCCGATCCGGAGTTTCAGTTTAAAGGTTTTAAGTTTCAGGTTTTAGGTTTTAAGTTTATAACCACGAGCCACGAGCTACGAACTACGAGCCAAGAACCACGAGCCACGAGCTACAAGCTACGAGCCACAAGCCGCTTTTACCCCGCCACTCGTCACTCGTCACTCGTCACTTGTCACTTGTCACTCGTCACTCGTCACTGGCCTAAAAAATCGCCGCAATCCGCTCATAGGAGGTCCGCAGGCGGGTCGCCAGAAGCTGGAGAAGCCCTCGGGTAACCCGCTCCCCGACCTTGGGCGCGTCGCTGACCAGGGCGCTGAAGTTCTTCCGGGGCAGCAGCACCACTTCGGCATCGGTCAGGGAACGGGCGGTCATGGAGCGGGGCCGCCCGTCGACGAATTCGATCTCCCCCACCAGCGTCACCGGTGTGAAAACGCCGACGACCACCTGCTTGCCGGCGATTTCCGTCTCCTTCATCAGGCTCACCCGGCCGGACAGGATCAGCGCCAGCGACACATCGCCATCCCCCTCCTCCCAGAGCACATCCCCCGCCGCGTATCGTTTCAGGGTCAGGTACTTCAGCACCGACTCCATCTGCGGCTCGCTCAGCAGATCCTCCAGAATCTGCCGGGCGTCCTCCGACAGGGCCCCTTCATCCCTGGAGGCGATCAGAGAATCGGCCATGTTTCTGAAATTAAGCGACGATTTCTCGAACAGTTCTTCTTTTTTCAATGAAACCTCTCACGGACGGTCAAAGGATCGGAACAATCGCTATTTCCTCATCCAATACTTGCCAGAGATTTGCGAAAATAGCCAAGGGAAAAACCGAACAGAACAGCGCCGATCACCGCCAGAGCGGCGAATTGCGGCCACACCACGGCCAGGCCGGCGCCGCGGAAGAGAATGGCCTGGGCGAAGGAGACGAAATGGGTGGTGGGGGCCGCCATCATCAGGTACTGGACCATCTCGGGCATGCTCTCCCGCGGCGTCATGCCTCCGGAGAGCATCTGCAGCGGCAGCAGGACCAGCATCAGCAGCAGGCCGAACTGGGGCATCGAGCGGGTCACGGTGCCGAGAAAAATCCCCATCGAGGTGGTGGCGAAAAGATGCAGGGCCGTGCCCGCCAGAAAAAGCGGCAGCGACCCCTCGATCGGCACCGACAGGGCCCCCTCGACGACGAAAAGCAACGAAAAGGCGGTAGCCGCCAGGACCACCAGGGCCATGGTCCAGACCTTGCTCAGCATGATCTCGAAGGGGGTGACCGGCATCACCAGCAGATGCTCGATGGTGCCGTGCTCCCGTTCGCGGATCAGCGCCGCGCCGGTCAGCACGATGGCCAGCAGGGTGACGTTGTTGATCACCTCCATGACGGCGCCGAACCAGGACTGGTCGAGGAGAGGATTGAACCGCGACCGCAGCGAGAGCTCGACCGGAAGCTTGGCCGCCGCCCGGTGGCTCTTCATGAAGGTATCCACCTCGCCGGCGACGATCGTCTGGATGTAGCCGCTGCCGGTGTAGGCCTGGCTCATGCGGGTGGCGTCGACGTTGAGTTGGACGGCGGGCCGGCGGCCGGCCAGGACATCCCGCTGGAAACCCGACGGGATGTTGAGGGCGAAGGTGTAGCGGCCGGCGTCCATGCCGGCGTCCATCTCGCCGCGGGTGATCATCTCCGGCGGCAGAAAGTAGGGGGGGTAAAAAGCGCCGACGATGCGGTTGGAGAGCGGGGAGCGGTCCTCGTCGACGATGGCGATCGGCGCCTTGTGCAGCGATTCGGGCATGGCCGTGGCCCGGGAATAGACCCCTGCCGTGAACACGTAGACGATCAGGAACAGCAGCATCGGATCGCGACCGAGGCTGCGCAGTTCCTTGATCCCCAGGTTCCAGATGTGGGAAAGGCGCATGGTCAACGCTCCTGTTTCCGCAGCAGGGCGGCGCACAGCAGGATCAGCACCGGCGCGGCGATCAGCAGGGGGACAAAGGAAGCGTAGAGGTCGGGCAGATGGAGCGCCTTGGAGAAGGTGCCGCGGGCGATGATCAGAAAATAGGTGGTGGGATAGATTTGGCCGAAGAGCGCCCCGCCCCCCTCCAGGGAGGAGACCGGGTCGATCATCCCCGAGAACTGGGTCGCCGGCAGGATGGTGAGCACGGCGGTGCCGAAGATGGCGGCGATCTGGCTCTTCATGAAGGTGGAGATCAGCAGGCCGATGGCGGTGGCCGAGATGACATAGAGCAGGGCCCCGGCGGTCAGGGTCAGGAAACTCCCCTTGAGGGGCACGCCGAAGACGGTGACCGCCAGCAGCACCAGCATGAAGAAGCTGACCATGGCCAGCAGCACATAGGGAATCTGCTTGCCCAGGAGGAACTCGAGGCGGGTCACCGGGGTGACATAGAAATTGACGATGGAACCCAGTTCCTTCTCGCGGACCACCGACAGCGCCGCCAGAATGGCCGGAATCAGCATCAGCAGCAGCGGAATCACCGCCGGCACCATGGCCACCAGGCTCTTGTTGTCCGGATTGTAGCGGAAGCGGGTTTCGATGTCGGCCAGACCGGCCACGGCCGCCGAACCGTAGGCCTCCCGGGCGCGGCTGGTCAGCCAGTGGTTATGGATGCCCTGCGCGTAACCGCGCACCGTTTCGGCGCGCTGGGGCATGGCGCCGTCGATCCAGGCGCCCACCGCCACCGGCGTGCCGCGGGCGATGTCCCGGCCGAAGCCGGGAGGGATCTCGATGGCCAGGCTGATCTCGCCGGCGCGCATGCGCCGGTCCAGGTCGTCATAGCCGGCCAGCGGCGGACGTTCATTGAAATAGCGCGACCCGGACAGGCTGAGGGTGTAATCCCGGCTGGTGGTGGTCTGGTCGCGGTCGAGGACGGCGAAGGTGAGATCCTCGACATCCATGTTGATCCCGTAGCCCATCACGAACATCAGGATCACGCACCCGAGCAGGGCCAAGGTCAAGCGGATCGGATCGCGGCGCAGTTCCAGCCCCTCGCGGCGCATGTAGCTGGACATGCGCCGCAGGCTGAACCAGCGGCGGCCGCTGCGGCGCGCCTCGTCCCCGTGGTCCGCAGGCGGGGTCGGGGCCTGGAGAGACAGGGCCGCACCGACCGGTTCCGGACTTTCCGCTGTCGCTGCTCCGGCGGCTTCTTCCAGATAGGCGATGAAGGCCTCGTCGAGGCTGGCCGCCCCCCGCTTCTCCTTGAGATTTTGCGGCGTGTCGCTGACCAGAACCTTGCCGGCATGCATCAGGGAAATGCGGTCGCAGCGCTCCGCCTCGTTCATGAAATGGGTGGAGATGAAGATGGTCACCCGATCCTTGCGGGCCAGGTCGACCATGATCTGCCAGAAGGCGTCGCGGGCCACCGGATCGACCCCCGAGGTCGGCTCGTCGAGGATCAGCATCTCCGGGCCGTGGATCATGGCCACCGCCAGCGACAGCCGCTGGCGCACGCCGAGAGGCAGGCCGTCGGGCAGGGCGTCAATCACTTCCGTCAACCCGAAACGCCCGGCCATTTCGTCGACCCGGGCCGGGATGGTGTCGCCGGGCAACCGGAACAGGCGGGCGTGCAGGTCCAGGTTCTGGCGGACGGTCAGTTCGCTGTACAGGGAAAAGGCCTGGGACATGTAGCCGACCCGGCGGCGGGTTTCCAGATCGTGGGGATCGACCTTTTTGCCGAACAGCCAGGCCTCTCCCTCGCTGGCCGGCAGCAGACCGGTGAGCATCTTCATGGTGGTGGTCTTGCCGCAGCCGTTGGAACCCAGGAAACCGAAGATCTCCCCGCGGCCGATGCGGAAACCGACATGGTCGACGGCGGTGAAAGCGGCGAAGCGCTTGGTCAGATCCCGGGCCTCGATGGCGATCTCGCTGTCATGGCTTTCCTGACGGGGGGGAATGGTCACCGGTTGGTAGCCTTGCCGCCGGCTCTCCGGCAGCAGGGCGATGAAGGCTTCCTCCAGGGAATCGGTTTCGGTGCGGCGCAGCAGATCCTGCGGGGAGCCGGTGGCCAGTACCTGGCCGCCGTCCATGGCCACCAGCCAGCTGAAACGCAGGGCCTCCTCCATGTAGGCGGTGGCGACCAGGACGCTCATGCCGGGGCGCTCGGCGCAGATCCCCTCGACCAGTTCCCAGAACTGGCGCCGGGACAGAGGATCGACGCCGGTGGTGGGCTCGTCGAGAAGCAGCAGGTCGGGATCGTGGATGAGGGCGCAGCAGAGGCCGAGCTTCTGCTTCATCCCCCCGGAAAGCTTGCCGGCGGCCCGGTCGGCGAAGGGAGCCAGGCCGGTCGCCTCCAGCAGCTCGCCGATGCGCCGCTGCCGCTCACTGCGGCCGTGGCCGAAGAGGCGGGCGAAAAAATCGACGTTCTCGAACACGGAAAGGGTCGCATAAAGGTTCCTGCCCAGCCCCTGGGGCATGTAGGACACCCGCGGGCAGACCTCATGGCGGTGTCGCCGGTCCGCCATGTCGCCGCCCAGCACCTCGACGCGCCCTTCCTGAATCTTCCGGGCGCCGGCGATCAGGGAAAAGAGGCTCGACTTGCCGACCCCGTCCGGCCCGATCAGCCCCACCATCCGGCCGGCCGGAATTTCAAGATCGACCCCCTTCAGCGCCTGGGTCTTGCCGTAGGCCAGACTGACCCGGGAAAGACGGATGGCCGGACGGGGGCTGTCGCCGAGGTTCTTGTCGTCACTCATTGCGGTATCCCGTTTCCGGTCATTCAGGGCAATTTCTGCAACTGCAGATGGGCCGGCCAGGGGAGTTGCTGATTAACCCGCACGTAGGCTATCCCGGGCAGCCCGGTCTTGACGTGGACAATGTATTTACGGAGCAGGTCGGCGGGAATCTGCGCCTTGACGCGGAACATCAGCTTCTCCCGCTCGCTGGCGGTCTCCACCGTCTTGGGGGTGAACTGGGCGACATCGGCAAGGTAGGAGACATGGGCCGGAATCACGTACTGGGGCGCCGCGTCGAGGACCAGGCGCACCTCGGAACCCATGGCCAGGCGTCCCGCCTGAAGGGTGGGCAGAAAAAAGGTCATATAGACATCGCTGAGATCGACCATGTTCAGCACCCGCCCGCCGGCGCCCACCACCTCGCCCGGCTGGGCCACCAGATACTGCACGCGGCCGTCGCGGGGCGCCTTGAGATCGCTGTCGGTGAGGTCGGCCTGAATCTTCTCGATGGTGGCCCTGGCCCCTTCGGCGGCCGACTGGGCGCCGAGCACCTCGGAACGGGCGGTGACGATGGCCGCCTCGGAAGCCGCCACCTGAGCCCGGGCGGCGCTGACCGCGGCCTGGTAGCTCTGCATGCGGGCCCGGTCGTCATCCGCCTCCTGCTGGGAAGCGGCCCCCTCGGTCACCAGGGCGGTGGTCCGCATGGAGCGTTTGCGGGCCGCGGTGAGTTCCGCCTGGCGCTGCGCCACCAGAGCCTCGGCGGCCGTTTTTTCGCTTTCCCGCTGCTTCAGCCGGCTGCGGGCCACGGCGATGTCCACCTCCGCCTGCCGCAGTCTGGCTTCGGCTTCACGAATCTGGGCCTGGAGGACATCGGTGTCCATCTGCGCCACCACCTGACCGGCGGTGACGAAATCCCCCTCCCTGACGAAAATGGCTTTGATCCGCCCGGCCGATTGGGCCGCCACGTCGATTTCGGTGGCCTCGATGCGCCCGTTGCCGCTGGCGATATTCTCATCCTCTCCCTTGCCCGGCAAAAACTGCCAGACCACGAGAGACGCCACGCCCAGGATCGCTGCTCCCCATGCCAAACGGATCAGCCATGTTTTGCTGTGAACTGCCATTTCCCGGATCCTTTTGTAACTGGTGACTGGTGACTGGTAACTGGTGACTGGTGACTGGTGACTGGTGACTGGTGACTGGTAATAAACTTTACATTTTAATTTCTGGTTATCGGTTAATGGGGGCTATTTTCCCCCCGTTGGAGCAAAGGTTTCGAGGCTTGCCTCCGGCCCGGAGTGAGCCCTTCTGGCGAGCGGAACGGAGACGCCGGGATTCATGGCGCCCGATCGGTCTGGTCCGCCGGATCGACCAGGTCTCCTCCGCCGCCAAGGGCCGAATAGAGCCGGATCTGGTTGGCCAGCCGGTTCAGCTGGATGACGATGAGCTCCTGCTGGGCGGCATAGAGGGAGCGCTGGGCGTCGAGAACCCCCAGGTAGCTGTCGACCCCCATCCGGTAACGGGAGTCGGAAAGCTTGTAGGTCACCGCCGTGGCTTCGACCAGCGACTGCTGGGCGGCCAGCTGGTCCTCCACCGTGCCGCGGACCGCGAGGACATCGGCCACTTCCCGGAAGGCCGCCTGGATCGATTTCTCGTACTGGGTCAGAAGCATCTGGCGCTCCACCTTGCTGGCCCGCAGGGCCGGGAAGAGACGCGGGTCGAAAATCGGCAGGACCACCTGCGGAGCGTAGCTCCAGGTCCCCGATCCCGATTTGAACAGGCCCGACAGGTCGGCGCTGGCGGTGCCGATGGCGGCGGTCAGCGAGATGCGCGGAAAGAAAGCGGCCCGCGCCGCGCCGATGTTGGCGTTGGCCGCCTTGAGCAGATGCTCCGCCTGGAGAATGTCGGGGCGGTTCAGCAGGACCTCGGAGGAGATTCCGACGGAAATTTCCCTGGGGGGGGTGACGCTGGTCAGGTCTTCCGGAAGTAATTCCTCCGGCACCTGGGTTCCCGCCAGAAAATTGAGGGCGTTTTCATCCTGGGCCGTTCTTTGCGTGTAAATGGCCGCGTTCCTTCGGGCCACATCCACCCTGGTCTGGGCCTGGCGCAATTCCAGTTCCGAGGCCAGGCCGGTTTCATAGCGCCGCCGGATCATGTCGTAGGAGTCCTGCTGGGCTTCCAGGGTGGATCGGGTCAGACGCAGATTCTCCCGATCCGTGGCCAGGGTCAGATAAACGTTGGCCACCTCGGAGATGAGCAGCACCTGGGCGCCCCGCCGTCCCTGCTCGCTGGCTAGATATTCCTCCAGGGCCTGGTCCTTGAGACTGCGCAGGCGGCCGAAGAAATCGATCTCCCAGGACAGGATGCCCAGATCGACGCTGTACTGCTCCGCCGTCATCCGCCTCCCCGTTTGCGACAGATCGGCCGGAACCCGCGCCTTGCTGCCGCTGCCCACCGCATCGACGGCCGGGAACAGGGTGGCGCGTTGAATGCCGTAAATGGCCCGGGCCATCTCTACATTGAGAGCCGCCAGGCGCAGATCGCGGTTGTTGGCCAGAGCCAGTTCGATGACGTTTCGCAGCCGCTGGTCGGTAAAGAATTCCCGCCACCCCAGTTCATGGGGGAAGGGTCTTTCGCCCCCGTGACCGGTGTAGCCGTAGGCCTCCCCTTTCGGCCAGGCGCCGGAGACGGAGGGTTCCGGCGCCTCGTATTTGGGAGCCAGGGTACAGCCCGCCGTAAACAGGGACAGAATCAGAGCGGCAAAAAGTATCCTTGTCATATCATTGCTTCTCCTGGGAAACCGGGGAATCCTGGTGACTGCTCAGCGCCGCGCCTTTTCTTTCCACACCGAAAAGGCGGGAGACGACGACGAACAGCAGCGGAATATAGAAAAGGTCGATGAAGGTGGCCGACAGCATGCCGCCGGCCACGGCGGTGCCGATGGCGTTCATGGCGCCGGCGCCGGCGCCGGAGGCGATAGCCAAAGGCAGAACGCCGAAAAAGAAAGCCAGCGAGGTCATGATGACCGGCCGCAGCCGCACCCCGGCGGCGCCCAGCGTCGCCTCGATCAGCCCTTCCCCATGCTTCAGCCGCTCTCTGGCGAACTGGATGATGAGGATGGCGTTCTTGGTCGTCAAGCCCAGGGTGGTGAGAAAACCGATCTGGAAATAGACGTCGTTATGCATCCCCCGCATGGTGGTGGCCAGCGCCGCGCCGAAGACCCCCAGCGGCAGCATCAGCAGGTTGGCGATGGGGATCGGCCAGCTTTCATAGAGAGCCGCCACGCAGAGGAAGATGACGATGATGGAAAAAGCGTACAGCAGCGGCGCCTGGGAACTCGACATCCGTTCCTGATAGGAGAGTCCGCTCCATTCGTAGCCGATGCCCGGAGGCAGCTTGCCGATCATCTCCTCCATGGCCGCCATCGCCTCGCCGGAACTCTTGCCCGGCGCCGGCTCCCCCCAGATGTTCATGGAAGGGAAGCCGTTGAAACGTTCGAGGCGGGGCGACCCGGTGGTCCAGTAGGAGGAGGCGAAAGAGGCATAGGGGACCATCTTCCCTTCCGTGTTGCGGACATAGAGCTCTTCCAGATCCTTGGGCAGCATCCGATAGGGGGCGTCGGCCTGGACGTACACCCGCTTGACGCGGCCCGCCTGAATGAAGTCGTTGACGTAGGCGCTGCCGAAGGAGGCGGAAATGGTGTTGTGAATGGAGTTGATGGGAATCCCCAAAGCGCCCGCTCTTTCCCAGTCCACATCGACCCGGTATTCGGGAACGTCCTCCATGCCGTTGGGGCGGACGCGAACCAGCCGCGGGTCCTGGGCGGCCATGCCGAGAAGCCGGTTGCGGTCCTCCATCATTTTTTTATGGCCGATGCCGCCCCTGTCGACCAGTTGCAGATCGAAACCGGTGGCGTTCCCCAATTCGATGACGGAAGGGGGCGCGAAGGCGAAGACCTGCGCCTCGCGAACCTGGGAAAAGACCTTCATCGCCCTGCCGACGATGGCCTTCACCTTCAGGTCGGGACGATCCCGCAGTTCCCAGTCCTTGAGCTTGATGAAGACCATGCCGTTGTTCTGCGCCCGGCCGGAGAAACCGACGCCGCAGATCATGAGGGTGGAGGCCACCGCTTCCTTTTCGTTCTGCTGGAAGTGATCCTGGATCTTTTCGGCCACCTTTCTGGTCTGCTCCAGCGTGGACCCCGTCGGCAGCATGATCTGGGCGTTCATGATGCCCTGGTCCTCATCGGGAACGTAGGAGGTCGGCAGGCGCATGAAGAGGAAACCGACGGCGGCGACAATGATGACGTAAACAACGAAATAGTGCAGCTTGCGCGAGAAGGACCTCTCCACCATGCCGACATATCTCCGGCGCAGACCGGCAAAAACCCTGTCGAACCAGCGGAAGAAGGGGCGCAGGAAAAAGATCGCGTTGTCGGCGGGCTCATGCCCTGGTTTTATCGGCTTGAGGAAGGTGGCGCACAGAACCGGAGTGAGGATCAGGGCCACCACCACCGACAGCAGCATGGAGGAGATGATGGTCACCGAAAATTGCCGGTAGATCACCCCCGTCGAACCGCCGAAAAAGGCCATGGGACCGAAAACCGCCGACAGCACCAGGCCGATGCCGATGAGGGCGCTGGTGATCTGCTCCATCGACTTGGCGGTGGCCTCCTTGGGCGGCAGACCCTCCTCGCTCATGATCCGCTCCACGTTCTCCACCACGACGATGGCGTCGTCCACCAGCAGGCCGATGGACAGCACCATGGCGAACATGGTCAGCATGTTGATGGAAAAACCGAAGAAGCCGAGCACCGCGAAGGTCCCCAGCAGAACCACCGGGACGGCGATGGTCGGGATCAGCGTGGCGCGGAAATTCCCCATAAACAGCCACATGATGAGAAAGACGAGCAGTACCGCCTCGAACAAGGTCCTCACCACCCCGTCGATGGCGACCTCGATGAAGGGGGTGGTGTCGTAGGGATAAACGACCTTCATACCGGCCGGAAAGTATCGGCTCAATTCCTCCAGCTTGGCCTTGACCGCGTCGGCCGTGTCGAGGGCGTTGGCTCCGGCGGCCTGGCGGATGGCCATGGCCGCGGAAGGCTTGCCGTTGTAGAAGGCCTCGATACTGTAGGAATCGGTGCCCAGTTCCGTCCTGCCCACGTCCTTGACACGGACGATGGAGCCGTCGGGATTGATGCGCAGGGGGACCCCGGCAAACTCATCCGGCGTTTTCAGCAGACTCTGGACGATGATGGATGTGTTGAGGCGCTGCCCCGGCACCGCCGGCGCGCCGCCGAACTGTCCGGCGGAGACCTCGACGTTGTAGGATTGGAGCGCGGCGATGACATCCTCGATGGTCAACTGGTAATCGGTCAGGCGGTCGGGATTGAGCCAGATGCGCATGGCATACTGGGAGCCGAAACTCTCCACCTCGCCGACCCCCGGCACCCGCGCCAGCACTTTCTCCAGGTTGGACTGGGCATAGTCCCGCAGGTCATGGCCGTCCATGCTGCCGTCTTCCGAGATCAGGCCGACGATCAGCAGATAGTTGCGGGTCGCCTTGCCGACGGTGACCCCCTGGCGCTGCACCACCTCGGGAAGGCTGGCCATGGCCAGCTGCAGCTTGTTCTGCACCTTGGACCAGGCCAGATCGACGTCGGTGCCCGGTGCGAAGGTCAGCTCCAGCCGGGAGGCCCCGGCCGAATCGCTGGTGGCGGAAAGGTAGATCATCTGGTCGAGACCGGTCATCTTCTGTTCGATGATCTGGGTGACGCTGTTTTCCACCGTTTCCGCCGAAGCCCCCGGATAGAAGGACTGGATGTAGATCGACGGCGGGGCGATGGGGGGATACTGGGAGATAGGCAGGTTGTAGATAGCCAGGCCGCCCAGCAGCATGATGATGATGGCGATGACCCAGGCGAAAACGGGCCGCTCCAGGAAGAATTTGGACAGCATCAGGCGCCTCCGTTCCCGCGTTCCGCCGCCGGCCGGGGGCTACCTGTCGGGGGCCCTTCCTCTTTCGCGGCATCCTTTGCAAAGGGAATCGTTTTGACGGCGCCCCCGGGGCGGATCTTTTGGATGCCTTCGACGATGATCCGGTCGCCGGGCTGAATCCCCGAGGTAATCAGCCATTGGTCGCCGACGGCCCGATCGATGGTCAGCGTCCGCTGCGCCGCCTTGCCGTCGTCATCCACGATCAGTGCCTGGGGATTTCCCTTGGAATCGCGGGACACAGCCTGCTGGGGAATGAGAATGGCCTGGTCGCTGACGCCTTCCCGGAGCAGGGTGCGGACGAACATTCCCGGCAGCAGAATCCCTTCCGGATTGGGAACCAACACCCGCAGGATCACGGAACCGGTGGTCGGGTCCACCGTCACGTCTCGGAACTGGAGGATTCCTTCCAGGGGATAGAACGTGCCATCCTCCAGAATCAGCCGGACCTTCCGCTGTCCTTTGCCATTCTGGTTGAGACGTCCCTCGGCCAGACTGCGCCGCAGGCGAAGAAGTTCGGCCGTGGATTGGGTCACATCGACATAGATGGGATCGAGCTGCTGAATGGTGGTCAGGGCCATGGCCTGATAGGCCCCCACCAGAGCCCCGTCGGTCACGTTGGAGCGGCCGATGCGGCCGGGGATGGGAGCCGTGATGCGCGTGTAATTCAGATTGATCCTGGCCGTTTCCACCGCCGCCTGGCCAAAGCGGATCTCCGCTTCGGCCTGTTTCAGCGCCGCGTCGGCATCATCGAATTCCTGCTGACTGACCGCTTTCTCCGCCAGCAGACCCCGGTATCGTTCGACCCGCAGGCGGAGGGCGGGCAGATTGGCCTCGGCCTTGCCCAGAGCCGCCCTGGCATTGTCCAGGGCCGCCTTGAAGGGGGCGGGATCGATCTGGTAGAGCACTTCCCCCACTTTGACGTCGGACCCTTCGGTGAACAGCCGCTTTTGGATCAAGCCGTTGACCTGGGGACGAATCTCGGCGACGCGGAAGGCCGCCGTGCGCCCGGGCAATTCGGTGTTCAGCGCCACCGCCCGGGCGGCCACCGTCATCACGGCCACTTCGGGGACGGCGGGGGGAGGACCGGCTTGGGGCTGACGGTCGCAGCCGGCCAGAACGAAAACGGTTCCCAGAATCAGCGGAATCACAAACCCTTGCAACAGACAACAACCCGTTTCACTGCGCTGCATCGAAAAACCTCCACAAACTTCAAATATTTTCCGCCCTCATTAACCACATGCGGACGAATTTTTAAGGTTAACCCATTTTACATTTCGAAGGAAAAATTTTTTATCTTTGGATGGCGTCCCAGGTCGCCCGGATTACCTGGTCGACAAGAACGTCATTCAGCGGCAGAAGCCCCGAATCGTGATCCTTGATAACGTTGATCATCGGCCCGAAGATCAGACCGAAGAGCAGCAACGTCGGCAAATCCTTGACGATCCCCTGCTGCTTGCCCTCTTTCAGCAGGGCGTGAAAGGGCTCGCCGGCGCTTTCCAGTTTCTGCCTCATCTTGGCCACGCCGTAGGGGGAATCGAAATACTGCTCGAGAAATCGGAACTCCAGGGGATTGGCCAGAAGATAGCGGTAAATGTTGCGGCACAGATGATAAAAACGATCCCTGATCGGCCCGTTCTCTTCGTAGCCCTGCATGACGAAGGCCCGGTGCCTGGCCTCCAGTTCTTCGTACAGGGTGTGGATCAGTTCTTCCTTGTCCCTGAAATAGCGGTAGATGGTGCCGACGCCGACACCGGCCCGCTCGGCGATCATCGAGGTCGGGGCGCCGTGAAAGCCGTGCTCGGCTATGAGTTTGAGCGTGGCCCGAAGAATGGCGGTCCGCTTGTCGGCCTGACGGCTCACGAGAAACCTCCTTGCTCCTCAAAAAAAACGGAGTGAACATTCACTCCGATCGAGTTTTATTCCTCCTCGCCTTTGCTGTCAAGAGGAAATACTTTTTCACCCGGGGGCAAAAGGTCCCCGGAGAACCTCCCCTGCGGGGGATGCCGGATCGATTCTCTTTTTTTTTGCTTACTTTAATTTTTTTTTTCTTTAAAATTCGCTTGATTTTGTCATATATACAAAGGAATTTTTTGGGGAAAACCTGATTTGGCAGGGAAGTCGTCGAAGATTTTGATTCTCATTCTTTTTTCGAGGGAGACACTATGAAGAAAATCGTTCTGACTCTGGTATCAGTCCTTTTTCTCCTCAGCAGCGCGGCGATAGCGGCCGAGCCGCTGAAAATCGGCTTCAACCTTCCTCTGACCGGCGACATCCCCAAAGTAGGGGAATCCTCCAAACTCGCCGCCGAAATGCTCAAGGAGGATGTCAACGCCAAAGGGGGCCTCGATGTGGGCGGGAAGAAATATCCGCTCGAGTTCATCTATGAAGACAATGAATCCAAGGCTGATTCGGCCGTCAACGTGGCCCTGAAGCTGATCGAACGGGACCAGGTACTGGCCATCGTCGGTCCCAACTCCTCCAAGCAGGCCGTTCCGGCGGGGGGAACCTGCGATGACAACCGGACCCCCATGATTTCCCCCTGGTCCACCAATCCCGACGCCACCCTGAACCGTCCCTGGGTCTTCCGCGCCGCCTTCCTCGACCCGTTCCAGGGCCCGGTGGCCGTCAACTTCGCCGCCAAAACCTTCAACGCCAAGACCTCCGCGGTCATTTTCGACATCTCCAACGACTACGCCAAGGGACTGGCGGAAATCTTCCGCAGCGAATGGGAGAAGAAGATGGGCGCCGGCTCCGTGGTCGCCTTTGAATCCCACGGCACCAAGGACCAGGATTTTTCGGCCCAGCTGACCAAGATCATCGCCGCCAAACCCGATTTCATCTTCATCCCCAACAACTACAACCAGGTCGCCCTGATCGTCAAGCAGGCCCACGATCTCGGCTGGAAAGGCCCTTTCATGGGCTCGGACGCCTGGGGCAGCGCCGAGTTGATGGAACTCTGCGGCAATGATTGCATCGGCCACTACTTCTCTACCCACTACGCCGCCGCCGGCGCCACCGGGGCCACCAAAGAGTTCATCGACCGCTACACCGCCAAATACGGCTACACCCCCGACGACGTGGCGGCGCTGACCTGGGATGCCACCAATCTCATTCTCAAGGCCATTCAGGATGTCGGCAAGATCGACAAGAACGTCAAAAAACAGCGCAAGGCGATCCGCGACGCCCTCGCCGCCATTCCCGAGTTTCCGGGCATCACCGGCAACATGAAGTTCAATGATCAGGGAGACCCCATCAAATGCGCCGTGGTGGTCCGCATCAGTGAAAAGGGAGAATTCGTTTTCACCGAACAGGTCTGCCCCTAGGCGGAAACAGAATCGCGGCTGATGTCCATCGAAGCGGCGGGGGAAACTCTCCCCCGCCGCTTTTGGTGACCGGGGGGAAACCAGAGGCGATCGAAAAGCTTTTCATGCCCTGTTCCTTCCGCGGCGGTCTGCCGGCATTCCGGAGGTAGTCAGTGGAAATCCTTATCCAGAACATCTTCAATGCTCTCCAGTGGGGAAGTTTCTACGCCCTGATCGCCCTGGGCTACACGCTGGTCTACGGGGTGCTGCTGCTGATCAACTTCGCCCACGGCGACGTTTTCATGGTCGGCGCCTATATCGCCTTTTTTCTGACCACCTTCCTTCTGGGACAATACGGGGTGATCGCCCCCGGAACCCTCACCGGCGCCACGATCCTGATGCTGGCCGTTCCCCTGACCATGATTCTGACCTCCCTGGTCGGGGTCACTCTGGAAAGAATCGCCTACCGTCCGCTGCGCAACAAAGGCGCCCACCGTCTGTACGTGGTGATCACCGCCCTGATGTGCGGCTTGATCCTGGAAAACGGCAATCTGGCCCTGCTCGGAGCCAGCCGCAAAAAATTCCCCGAGCTGCTGGAGAAAACAATCTGGACCTTCGGCAACATTTCGGTGACCAACCTGAAGGTGCTGGTCATCTTCACCGCCTTCGTGGTGTTTTTCCTGCTCCAGTTCGTGGTCACCCGGACCAAAACCGGCATGGCCATGCGCGCCATCAGCTATGACAAGTTCGCCATTCCGCTCATGGGCATCCCCATCAACAACATCATCGTCTTCACCTTTGTCCTCGGTTCGGGATTCGCCGGGCTGGCCGGCCTCCTCTTCGCCATGAGCTATCCGATCCTCGAACCTTACATGGGCGCGCTGATCGGCTGGAAGGCCTTCATCGCCGCCGTGGTCGGCGGTATCGGGGATATCCGCGGCGCCTTTCTGGGCGGATTTCTGCTCGCCTTCGTGGAAATCGGCGTGGTCGCGGTGTTCCCTTCCACCCTGCGCGACCTGATGGCCTTTTCGGTATTGCTGATCATCCTGTGGTGGAAACCGACCGGCCTGTTCGGAATAGCGAAAACCACCAAGATCTGACGGCGCGAAACAGGAAACGGCTCTTTCATGCAAAAGCATTCCTTCAAACTGCTATTGATCCTCTTCTCCATCGGCCTGGTCGCGGCGGCCCATTTCCAGTCCATCGACCAGTATGTCATCACCGTCATCATGCTGATGGGGATCAACATCATCCTCTCTTCCAGCCTCAACGTCGTCAACGGCTACATGGGCGAGTTTTCCTGCGGCCATGCCGGTTTCATGTGCGTCGGCGCCTACGTCTCCTCCGTCCTCTCGGTGGTTCTGTTCACCAGGGACCGGGTCTTCGGAGCGCCGCTCCTGTCCGCCGATTACAGCATCTTTCTGTTTCCGGCGGTCATCATCATCGGCGGCCTGGTGGCGGCCCTGGCCGGCCTCCTCGTGGCGCTTCCCTCCTTCAAGACCCGAGGCGATTACCTGGCCATCATCACCCTCGCCGCCAACTACATCATCATCTCGGGCATCGAGAATCTGGACGTCATCGGCGGGCCGCGAGGCTTTCAGGGGATGAAACGGGTCATCAATTCCATGGAAGACATCCTGGAAATCCCCTGGATGCTGATCTGGGTGATCCTCGGAACCATCTTCAGCGTCTGGGTCATCCGCCGTTTCGTCTCCTCCACCTACGGCAAGGGAGTCATCGCCATCGCTCAGGATGAAGTGGCCGCCGAGATCATGAGCGTCAACACCAACAAGATGAAAATGGCCGCCTTCATGCTCTCCTCCGGCCTGGCGGGCGTCGCCGGGGGGCTGTTCGCCCATGTCTACGGCTACGTCAATCCCCAGTCCTTCAACATCCTCAAATCCACCGAATGTCTGGTCATGGTCTATCTGGGGGGGATGGGTTCCCTGTCGGGATCGGTGCTCTCGGCAGTCCTCTTCACCCTGCTGATTGAGGCGCTCCGATTCGTCATCCCGGAACTGAACGCCCTCGCCCACCATCTGCGCCTGATCCCGGAAAGTTATGAAATCGGCCAGGTCTGGAAGTGGGTCATCATCCCCCTGATTCTCATCCTGACCATGCAGTTCCGCTCCGAAGGGCTCATGGGGCAAAAGGAACTGTCCGACTTCTTCCCCTTCCTCAAGCGGTTCTACCGCAGCCGGCCGACGGAGTGACGGGGACGGGGCCCAGGCAAGGTCTGGAGAAGGTTTTCTGGCGCAACGGGAGTTTGAAATGCCGCTTCTGGAAATAAAAGGGCTGACACAGAGATTCGGCGGCCTGCAGGCCGTGTCCCACTTCCATGTCAGCATCGAGGAAGGGAGCCTGATCGGCCTCATCGGGCCGAACGGGGCGGGCAAGACCACCATCTTCAACCTGACCTCGGGCTTCTACAAACCGACCGAGGGGGAGATCCGCTTCAACGGCGTCGACACCCGCGGCCTGAAGCCCCACCAGATCACCGCCATGGGCATGGCGCGGACCTTCCAGAACATCCGCCTGTGGCCGGACATGAGCGTCCTCGACAACATCCGCGTGGCGCAGCATTACCGCCTCGGGTACTCGATCTGGGATTGTCTGCTGGAAACGAAGCGGTTCTGGCGGCGGGAGAAAAAGATCGACCAATTGGCCCACGACCTTCTCGAAGCCATGGGGCTGAAGGACCACGCCCTGGAATGCCCCAAAAACCTCCCCTACGGCTTGCAGCGGCGGGTGGAGATAGCGCGGGCCATGTCGATCCAGCCGAAGCTGCTGCTGCTGGACGAGCCCGCCGCCGGCCTCAACTCCTCCGAGGTCGACGGCCTGATTAAACTGGTGAAATGGCTCCGGGAGGAGTTCAAAATCACCATCTGGATGATCGAGCACCAGATGAAGGTCGTCATGAGCCTCTGCTCCTCCATGAAGGTCATCGACTTCGGCAGAACCATCGCCGAAGGAACGCCGGAGGAGATCCAGTCCAACCCGAAGGTCATCAAAGCTTATCTGGGAGACGAGAATATCTGATGCTGCTTTCCGTCAAAAATCTCCATGTCAAATACGGCAACATCGAGGCCTTGCACGGTATCTCCTTCGACGTCGAAGAAGGCGAGATCGTCACCCTCATCGGGGCCAACGGGGCCGGCAAATCGACCACCCTGCACACCATCACCCGCCTTCCGCCGCCGGACGGACCCAGGGTCACGCAAGGGGATATCCTCTTCAAGGGGCAGTCGATCCTCCACACCCCCCCTCACAAGATCGTCTCCGATCTCCATATCACCCTGGCCCCCGAGGGGCGCCGCATCTTCGGCAATCTGACGGTTCTGGAAAACCTCACCCTGGCCACCTACGCCCGCAAGGACAGGGACCGTATCCACGGGGATCTGCAACGGGTTTTCGAGCTCTTCCCCCGCCTGGAGGAGCGCAGCAAACAGCGCAGCGAGTCCCTGTCCGGCGGAGAACAGCAAATGCTGGCCGTGGGCCGGGCACTGATGAGCGGCAGCCGGTTCCTCCTCCTCGACGAGCCCTCCATGGGACTGGCCCCGCTGCTCATGTTCGAGAAATTCCGCACCCTGAAGCGCCTCAACGAGGAAGGCCTGAGCATTCTGCTGATCGAGCAGAACGCCCGCATCGCCCTCAAATTCGCCCACCGCGGCTATGTTCTCGACACCGGCGAGATCGTCGCCCAGGGAACCTCGGAACAGCTGGCCAACGATCCCGACGTGAAAAAGGCCTACCTCGGCGGGTAGGCCTTATCGGCACGAAACCGGACACCGGCCAAAATCAGCGGCAGGCGCCAGGCTGCGGGTTGCTGCTTCTGGATTTTTGATTCCGACCAATCACCAGCCCCCAGTCACCAGTCACCAATCACCAGTCACCAGTCACCAGCCCCCAGTCACCAGTCATCGGCTCTACCCCGCCCCGGAAACTTCCTGCCCGCTCCGCGGCCAGGCCTTGATCACGGCGTTGATCAGGGTGGCCAGGGGAATGGCGAAAAAGACCCCCCAGAACCCCCAGATGCCGCCGAAGAAAAGAATGGCGGCGATGATCGCCACCGGATGGAGGTTGACCGCCTCCGAAAGGAGCAGGGTGGCCAGCACATTGCCGTCGATCAGCTGAATGACGGCATAGGCGATCAGCACGTAGGAAAATTCCCGGGTCAGACCCCATTGGAAATAAGCCACCAGCGCCACCGGCAGGGCGACAACCGCCACCCCCACGTAGGGGATCAGCACCGAAAGCCCGACCAGAAGCCCGATCAGCATGGCGTAGTTGAAACCCAGCAGTTTGAAGGTGGCGAAGGAGGCGACCCAGATGATGAGGATCTCCAGGAATTTGCCGCGGATGTAGCGGCCGATCTGCAAATTGACCTCGTGCCACACCTGATGGGCGAGAGAGCGCTCCGAAGGGAGGAACCCCCCGGCCCATCCCAGCAGCCGCTTTTTGTCCTTGAGAAAGAAAAAAACCAGGATCGGCATCAGCACCAGATAGACCAGCAGGGTAAACAGACCGAGGACGGAGGCCAGGGAGAAGCTCAGCACCTGCTGGGCGAAACGTCCCAGTTCGGCCCGCAAAACCCCGGTGATGTCGCCGATATGTTCCGGGGAAAAGACGCCCGGATAGCGCTCGGAAAGAAGCAGCAGAGCCTTCTGCCCCCGGCTGATCATCATCGGCAGCTGCTGGATGAGTTGGCTTATCTGGCGGATCAGAATCGGCGCCAGCCAGAAAAAACAGAGGAAAAGCAAGGTCAGGAAAAGAGCGAAAACCAGCAGTATCGCCGCCAGACGGGGCAAACCCAGGCGCTGCACCCCCTGCACCGGCCCTTCCAGCAGATAGGCGATGACCAGACTGGCGAAAAGGGGAATCAGCATATCGCCGAACAGCACCAGACTGATCAGGCCGATCAGCAGAACCACGAGCAGGGTCATGAGCTGGCGGTCGGCCAGGATGCGCCGGTACCAGTCGCTGATTATGCCCAGGGACAAGCCGCCCCCTCTTTCGCCGGCGTCGCTGAAAACCGCTCAGGCCTCAATATTTCCATTTTCTTCCCTTTAACAGAAATTTCTCCAGTTCCACAAAAATGAATACCGTCGACCCGACGCCGATGACCCGCAGCCAGGCGCCAACCGTCATGGCTTCCGTCTGGAACAGCATCTGCAGAGGCGGGGCGTAGGTGAAGAGCAGCTGGAAGACCAGCACGAGGGCGATGGCCATCAGCACCAGGGGGTTGCCCGTCAAACCTTTCCGGGACAATACGTTGCGATGGATATAACGGGCGTTCAGCAGGTAAAAGACCTCGAACATGACCAGGGTATTGACCGCCACGGTGCGGGCCATCTCCAGGCCGGTTCCGGCGGCGCGCTCCCAGTGGAACAGCCCGAAGGTTCCCGCCACCAGAATCAGGGAGACATAGCCGATGCGCCACAGCAGAAAAGGGGTCAGGATCGGCTCTTTAGAATCCCGGGGCGGGCGTTCCATGATGTCGGCCTCGGGCGGTTCGAAAGCCAGGGAAAGGGCCAGGGTCACGGCGGTGATCATGTTGATCCAGAGGATCTGGACCGGGGTGATCGGCAGGGAGCGGCCCAGGAGTATCGCCGCCAGGATCATCAGCGCCTCGCCGCCGTTGGTCGGCAGGATGAACAGGATCGCCTTTTTGATGTTGTCGTAGACGGTTCGCCCCTCTTCGACGGCGTTGGCGATGGAGGCGAAGTTGTCGTCGGCGAGGACCATTTCCGCCGCCTCCTTGGCCACCTCGGTTCCCTTGACCCCCATGGCCACCCCGATATCGGCCCTCTTCAGCGCCGGCGCGTCGTTGACGCCATCGCCGGTCATCGCCGCGACCCCGCCCAACTCCTGCAGTGCTTTCACCAGGCGCAATTTATGCTCGGGGCTGGCCCGGGCGAAGATATCGGTATCGCCCACCCACTGCCGCAGCTGGTCGTCGCCGGCGTTCTCCAGGTCGCCACCGCTCACCACCCGGCGGTTGGCGCCGATCCCCATCTGCAAGCCGATGGCCTGGGCCGTCTTGGCATGGTCGCCGGTGATCATCTTGACCTCGATACCCGCCGACTTGCACGCCTTGACCGCCTCGATGGCCTCCTCGCGCGGGGGATCGGTGATACCGAACAGCCCCAGAAAGATCAGCCCCGCTTCGACATCCTCGAAGGACAACTGCTGCTTTTGGCCCTCGACCCGCTTCCACGCCGCGGCGAGAAGACGCTCCCCCCGCTCGGCCAGTGCCTCGGCGCGCCGCTCCCAGTGCTGCCGGTCCAGAACCTGGTCGCCGCCATCCCCTCGTTGCCGGGAGCACTTGTCGAGAACCACCTCCGGCGCGCCCTTGAGGCAGATGAAGGAATGTCCTTCATGATCATGATGCAGGGTGGCCATGAATCGGTGCTCCGACTCGAAGGGGATGGAGTCGATGCGGGGAAACTCCTTGGCCGCCCGGTCGGGATCGAGCCCCATCTTGCGCCCGACGGTGAGCAGCGCCCCCTCGGTGGGATCCCCGACAACCAGCCACTGTTCGCCGCTGTGGGATAGAACCGAGTCGTTGCAGAGGAGGGCCACCCAGCCCATGTCGAGAAGGGCCCCGTGCTCTTCGGGAGAAGACTCCCGTCCGTCCAGCAGAAAGCTGCCATGGGGGTCGTAACCGCCCCCTTCCACATCGAAATGATCGGCCGCCGTGATCAGGCTGCGCACCGTCATTTCATTGCGGGTCAGGGTGCCGGTCTTGTCCGAACAGATCACGGTCACCGAGCCCAAAGTCTCCACCGCCGGCAGGCGCCGGATGATGGCGTTGCGCCGGGCCATGCGCTGCACTCCGATGGCCAGGGTGATGGTGACGATGGCGGGCAGCCCTTCGGGAATCGCCGCCACAATCAGACTCACCGCCGCCAGAAACATCTCGGTGGCGCTATAGTCGCGCACCAACAGGCCGAAAAGAAAGGTGATCCCGGCGAAGAAAAGAATCCCCACGGTCAGAAAGCGGGCCAGGCGGTCCATGGCCCGCAACAGCGGCGTGGTGAGGGATTCCACCTCTTTGAGCATCTCGCTGATGCGGCCGATCTCGGTGGTCTTCCCGGTCTCCACCACCACCCCGACCCCCTGGCCGTAGGTGACCACGGTGCCGGAAAAGGCCAGACAGAGACGGTCCCCCACCGGGGCGTCCTCGGCCACCGGGGACGCCCCCTTGGTCACCGGTTCCGATTCCCCGGTGAGGATGGCCTCGTCGATGCGCAGTTCCTTGACCTGCAACAGGCGCAGGTCGGCCGGCACCTTGTCGCCGGCCTGGAGCAGAACGATATCGCCCGGCACCACCTCCTCGGCGGCGATCTCTTCCCGGCGGCCGCCGCGGCGCACATAGGCATGCAGGGAAAGCATGGCCCGGATCGATTCCAGAGCTTTCTCCGCCTTCCCTTCCTGAATGAAGCCGATCAGGGCGTTGATGACAACGACGCCGAAAATCACCGCGGCATCGAGCCAATGCCCGAGAAGAGCCGCGATCACCGCCGCCACCAGCAAAACGTAGATCAGCAGATTGTGAAACTGCAAAAGGAACCGGACCAGCGAAGACCGCCGATGGGGAGGCGGAAGCCGGTTGGGACCGTGTTCCCGCAGACGTTTTTGCGCCTGTTCGAAAGAAAGGCCTTCACCTGAAGTGCCCAGTTGTGCCAGAATTTCTTCACTGTCCAAAGCGTGCCAGGGCTTCTTGTCCAGTTCCTTGCCTCCATCTACAGCCATCAGTTCCTCCCGGTGGAGTCCATGGGCAATCGCCAGTTCAGCCTGAAAGTATAAACAACCGGCCGCTTAATTCAACGACAGGATTTTTTGGGACACCCGGCCCGGCAACAGACCAAAACGGGCGCCCCGATACTCCGTTTCGGGTTGAAACGGCGAGTTTCTCCGCCATTCCTGGGTGGCGGCGTGAAAATTGAAAAATGAATCCCGCAAATCGGTATTTTTCCAATCGCCAGGAGCATCCAAAAACGGAAAAGATGTCTCATGCCCAGAAAATGGCCGATCCTTTGTCTCCCGGTGATAATTTGGCTGGCCTGCGGATTCTCCGTCCATGCCGATGCGTCCTTTTCCCTCGAAGCCCCTTGTCCGGCCTTGAAACCGGACGGGGAATTCCGCTTCGAAAACCACTACGCCCTTTCCGCCACCCTATTCGATGAAGAAAAGTCCTCCCCCTTTGGCGACATCATGACAGATCCGGAGGAGACGGCCTTTCATTCAGGGACGTTCCGTCTGACCGGGAGCCATCTTCCGATCAAATTCTCCGGCACGGAACTGTTGAGCCGAACCCTCCTGTTGGATGTTCAGGACCTTCCCGGCGGCAGCGAGACAGGCGGCGAAACCGATATCGATCTTTATGACCTTACCATGACCTGGAACGCCGGGTCCGGAAAAATGGGCTCGTGCCGCTTCCAATGGGGGCCGGAACTGTCACTCAAAATCATCGACAGCGAATTGTCCTCCCGCGGCGAATCCTACCGCGTCCGGGAAAACGACACGGTTACCATCCCCTTTCCGATGGCCGGAGCCTGGGCAAGATTGTCGCCGGCCGACTGGCTCGGCCTGACGGGCCGTTTCGGTTACATGGAATACAACCGCAGCAGTCTGCTGAACGGCGATCTTCAGCTTGAGGTGAACCCCGCCGGCAATCTGGGCCTCTTTCTCGGCTACCGGCACCTGAATTTCGACATGGCTGAGACGGGAGACTTCATCGACGCCACCATGGAAGGTTTCTACGGCGGGGCGCTGATCCGCTACTGATGCCGCTATTCTTCCGCCCTGGCACCCTTCCCTCGGCCGCCCTTGGGAACCAAATTGTCCCACGAGGGGAAGAAATAGCGCCGGAAACTCTCCTCCGAAATCCTCTGAAAAAACTTCCCGAGGAGAAACACCACCGTCAGGGAAAAAAGCAGCCGCGCCGCCAAAAGACCGGAAAGATGCCCCCCCGCCAGCATCATCACAAATGTATCCTCCACGATACTGTGACAAAGCCCCATCAAGGCCAGGGAGAGAAAGATATCCCTGGCTCCCAGCCGCCCCGAGCGGGCCTCCTGGATAATCAGGGCGCCGCCGTAGCTGAGTCCGAGAGTCATGCCGATGACGGTGATCGGCGCCGCCTGGCCGGTCATTCCCAGGGCGATCAGCGGCCGCTCCAGAAGACGGCAGAACAGGTCCAGAATCCTGGCCTTTTCCAGCACCCTCATGACCACCAGCAGGACCAGGATGATGGCGAAAATCATCGCCATGGTCCGCAGTTCTCCGCCAATCCAGGCCGTCCATGAGGGATCGGGCGCGGCCGGCTGCCACAGAAGCCGGTTGGGATGCTGGAGGAAGTCGCCGAACCGGTAGATGTGGTTGAGCATCCACCCCAGCATGAGAGCCGAAAAAAGGCGCAGAAGGATCATGGTCCAGAAGCGGGGGCCGGCCATCTGGGCGATTCGCAACTCCACGGGGAGGGCATGGGCGATCAGCAGCATGGTGGTCAGGACGGTCACCTGGGCAACGGTCAGCGCCGCCTCCGCCGCCAGGGAGGCGAAGACGACCAGGGCGCCATAGAGGTTGGTCATCAGGCCGGCGGCCCAGACCAGCCCCATACTGCCGGGAAGCCCGACCAAGTCCATGACCGGGGAGAGAAAAGAGCCGAGAAAGCCGATGGCCCCGGCGTCACTGAGGATCTTGACCAGGATGCTTATGGGAACGGTGATCTTGAACAGATCGAAACAGGTTTTCGCCGTTTGGCCAAGCAGCCGTCGGCATTCGGCAGCGACGGAGGCCCCGATTGATGGTTTCATGACAATCCAAAAGTGACCGGTGACCGGTGCAAAATGGAAAAAAAGAACCCGGGGCAAGGGGCAGGAAGCTGGCAGGATCGGTTTTTTCCTGTTACTTTGGTCCTTCGAATGGGCCCTGGTTTTGACCAGGCAGAAGGCCCTTCACGGGTCGAGCCGGGACCCCTTTTCCACCGGAAAAAGTGAAAGAGAACGCCGATGGCCCTGGTCAAACTGCTGGGAATCGCCGTGGCCCTGGCGATGGACGCCTTTGCCGTCGCCATCGTCGTCGGAACATCGCTGAGGAGTGTCTCCTTCCGCCAGTTTTTCCGCCTGTCCTGGCACTTCGGCCTGTTCCAGGCGCTGATGCCGGTATTGGGGTGGACCGTGGGCCTGACCGTGCGCCGGCAGATCGAAGACTACGATCACTGGATCGCCTTCGCCCTCCTCGCCCTGGTCGGGTGCAACATGATCCGCCAGGCTCTTGGCCTGGAGAAAGAAACCGCGGCGGAAAAAAGGGATCCGACCCGCGGCCTGTCCCTGATTGTCCTCTCCCTGGCCACCAGCATTGACGCTCTGGCCATCGGGCTGAGCCTTTCCCTGCTGCAGATCTCCATCTGGACCCCGGCCATCGTCATCGGTGTGGTGGCCGGACTCTTCACTTTAATGGGCATGACCATCGGCTCCCGGATCGGCAAGCTGTCGCGATT
Source organism: Desulfuromonadaceae bacterium (assembly GCA_012512925.1). Classification (GTDB taxonomy): domain Bacteria; phylum Desulfobacterota; class Desulfuromonadia; order Desulfuromonadales; family JAAYDE01; genus JAAYDE01. The sequence goes on along the minus strand of JAAZDE010000119.1, from coordinate 37,952 downwards.
CAGCCATTGCGGGGAGATCGTCGGAGGGGTGGTGCTGCTTCTGATCGGTTTCCACATCCTCTGGGAGCATGGCGTGCTGCCCCTGTAGCGGACGGCGGACATCGACAAAAAGGGGGCGGTTCCGCCCCCTTGAACGTTGGTTGAATCGGCGACAAAAAAACGATGGGCGCCTTACTTTTTGCCCATGCGGATGGTCATGACGGGGATCGGTGATTTGCGCACCACTTTTTCCGCGGTGCTGCCAAAGATGACGTGGTCGAGGCCGGTCCGCCCGTGGGTGCCGAGAAGAATCATGTCGGCCTCGACTTCCTCGGCTTTCTTGATGATCTGGTCGAAGGGAAGTCCCCGCAGAATATGGGATTCGTAGTTTTCAAACCCCTTGAGATGAACCTCGCAGAAACGGTCCATCATCCTCCTGGCGCCCTCCCTGAGTTCCTCCTCCAGCTTTTCGAAGGAAATGTGCGGGACGTAGAAGCCGTTGAAGCTCAAGGGTTCGCTGACCACGTGGACCAGAACCAGCCTGGCGTGGTACTTCTCGGAGATGCTGATCGCATACTCGAAGGCGTAGTCGGAGTTCTCGGAGAAGTCGGTGGCAAAAACGATTGTTTTGAATTCCTTCATTTTTCACTCCTTGGGGAAATCGTCCCAGTCAGGCGATGGAGCCGGCCTCCAGCCTCTGAATGATCATCTTCAACTCATTCATCTTCAGGGGTTTCATTATATATTCGACGGCGCCTTTTTTCATTGCCTCGATATAGGAATCGAGGCCTCCGAAAGCGGTCATGACGATCACCCGGACATCGGGATGTTCCTCCCTGAGACAACCGATAAAGGACAAACCGTCCATCCCCGGCATACGGATGTCGCTGATGATCAGCTGGGCCGAGTTTTCCTTCAGGAAATTCAGCCCTTCCTGACCGTTATGGACGCATTCCACCCGATATCCTTCCCGACCCAGGAGGGTCTTCAGGCCCGAGCAGGTGTTCTTTTCATCATCCACAACAAGAATGGTTTCGATCTTGGCCACCCCAACTCCTCTTCCCGTCCTATTTTTCCTGCAATTTTAACACTCGCCGTACAGCTGTCAAGAAACCCCGATTTTAATATAAAATATTGTTTTTATTGTTTAATTTAGGATATTTTCACGCTCTCCCAGGGCTCCCAGAGTTCAATCAGCCGGCGCACCACCCGGCCGAACCTCTCTCCGTCAAGGGAAACCCGCCTCAATACCTCCTCATGACTCAAGGACTCGCCGCCGACTCCCGCCGCCATGTTGGCGACAAAGGAAAGAGCCGCCACCTCGAGACCGAGATACTTGCCGACAATCGCCTCCGCCACGGTCGACATCGACACCGCGTCGGCCCCCATCCGGCGCAGAAGGCGCACCTCGGCGGGGGTTTCATAGGAGGGGCCGGAAAGGGCGGCCAGCACCCCCTGCCGCAAAACGATCCCTTCCTCCCCGAGGGCGGCGGCCAGCGGCGGGAACAGGGAAAGCTCATAGGTGCGGGAGAGATCGACAAAGGCCTCCGGCTTGCCGATCAGAGGGTTGTCCCCCTGAAGATTGAGGTGATCGCAGATGAACAAGGGATCCCCGGGACGCAGGTCCGGGTTGACAGCCCCCGAGGCGTTGGTCAGCAGCACCCGGCGGCAGCCGAGCAGGGCGGCGAGACGAACCGTGGCGGCGGTCTCCCAGGAGGTAAAACCTTCGTAGAGATGAAAACGGCCGCAGAACTGGAGGAGGCCCCGGTTCCCCGGTGCGCCCAAGGCCAGAAAACCGCCATGTCCGGCCACGGAAACCTGGGGAAAACCCGGCAAATCCCGGTAGGAAAGGGTATCGAACGGGGGGTAGAGAGGGTTGGCCCCCAAAGCGGAGCCAAGCACCACGGCCGTGTGGAACGGCTTTCCACCGGCCCGTGAACGAACGGCAGCGGCGGCCCGCTGCAGATCGGCGGCGGATCTGATCATGTCGAAAAACCATGGTGAATGGAGCACCTGAACGACCGGCCGAAAGAAATCATGGCTCCTTTTTCCCGGCAAGGCACGGTGATCCGGCTGACCACTGCATCAGGGAATCGTTTTCAACATTCGGCGAGCCTCTTCCCCGATGTCCGAATCGCCGCTCAGGGAAACCACCTTCCGGAACGAATCCCGGGCCTCGCCGTACCTCCCCTCCTCCAGGCTGACCAGCCCGAGGCCATAATGGGCAAAGGCGTAGTTGGGCGATAATTCCAGGGCCCGCGCATAGCTTTCCCTGGCCCTGGCATACTCCTTCCGTTGCCGGTAAACCTCGCCGGAACGATAGTGGGCGGGAGCAAAGGATCGCCTCTGTTCCAAGGCACGCTGATAGAATTTCAGCGCCTGATCGGGCTCACCCTTGTTGAACCAGGCAACACCGATGCCGGTCAGGGCAAATTCGGGGTTGTTGAACAGCAGATCGCCGGCCGCCTTCTGAAAAGAGGCGATGGCCTTGTCCCATTCCCCCATATCGAGGTAGAGAGCGCCCAGGTTGTTGTAGCTGTTGGGATCTCCCGGCTTCAGTTCCAGAGCCTTCAGATAATGTTTTTCCGCCTGGGGATAGGACTTCTTGAGCTGATAAGCCTGACCCAGCGCGTCCTGGATGTCGGGACGCCGGGGGGCGTAGCTCTCGGCGGCTAAAAATTCCTTAAGAGCCAGGGTCGGATTCCCCTCCCTGAGAAAGGAAACCCCCAGGATATAATGGCTTTCACTCTGTTTCCCCTTGTCGGCGGGTATCGGGGCGCAACCCGAAAAATTGCTCGCCAGGACCAGGACAATGCTGCTCCATAAGAAAAATCGATTCATGCCAGGTCCCCCATAAATTTCCTGCCGACACTGAAAAAGTGTGCCCCGAAAAACGGAAATCGGCCCCTTACATCAAAAAGAAGCCAGCAGCCGCCCCATCTTGCGGGACAATTCGAACCGCTTTTCATAATCAGGCACCCCTTCCTGCCCCTTGCCGACCGGCAGCGGCATCCGCGGCGGAGCCGCCTCCTCGGCAGGAGGAGAGGGGGAATCCTTGGCCGCAGCCTTGGCGTCGCTCGCGCGGGGGATCGCCCCGCTCCCTTTGCCGAGGGGGAATGAATCCCATATCCGCTCCCTTTCCTGAAGGGAAAGATTTTTAAAATCGAGATCGTTGAGCATGAAGCCCATCGCTTCGACAAATTGGATCCCCATCTGAATCACCTCCTCCAGTTGCCCGGCGGAGGATACCCCCTTGTGACGGTAGAAGGCCAGTTGCCTCACCTCGAAGAGAACCAGGACCGCCACGGCCTCGTAGCCTCCGGAAACCCCGTAAGCGCAGAGATAGGCCGAGGAACGCTGGCCGGGAAAACCCGGCAGGGCCACCTGCACCTCGTTCATCGCAGAGAACAGGAATTCGATTCGGTCCAACGGCACATCCAGCTTTTCGATCTCTTTGGTTAAAAAATACATGGCCGTCCGTCAATCCAAGCCCTGGAACTCGGTCAACAATCTGTATTTCCGGAAACGCCCTTCGATCTCGCCATAATCGAGACGCTTCATGCGCTCCAGACTGAAATCCTCCACGGCAAAAGAGGCCATGATGTTGCCGAAGATGATCGCCTGGCGAATGCCTCCTTCGGTGACATTGTGCGTCGAGGCCAGATAACCCATGAACCCCCCGGCGAAGGTATCGCCGGCCCCCGTGGGATCGAAAACCTCCTCGAGAGGATAGGCGGGAGCGGTGAAAACCGAATGCTGATGGAACATCAGCACCCCATATTCGCCCCGCTTGACGATCAGGGTCTTGGGCCCCAGGGCCAGAACCGCCCGGGCGGCCTTGATGATATTGGGTTCCTGCCCCAATTGACGGGTCTCCCCTTCATTGATGATCAGGATATCGACCTTGGGAAGGAGTTCGAGCAGAGCCGGCCGTTCCTTTTCGATCCAGAAATTCATCGTGTCGCAGGCCACGACCCGCGGCGTATCGACGCTCCTCAGCACCTCCATCTGCAGTTCCGGATGGATGTTGGCCAGAAACAGGTATTCGGCCTTTCTCCACGCCGCGGGAATGACCGGCTGGAATTGTTCGAACACATTGAGCTGGGTTTCCAGGGTATGGGCCTCGTTGAGGTCGTAGCCGTAGCGCCCCTTCCAGCGGAAGGTCTTCCCCGGAGCGCGCATCAGCCCCCCGAGATCGACGTTGCGGGAGCCCAGAAAATCGAGATGCCGCTGCGGGAAGTCCTCCCCCACCACGGCCACCAGGCGCACCTCGGTAAAAAAACCGGCCGAGGTGCTGAAATAGGTCCCCGATCCCCCCAGAACCTCTTCGACCTTGCCGAAGGGCGTTTCCACCGAATCAAAGGCCACCGAACCGACCACCAGAATGCTCATTCTGACTCCCTCCGCCTATCCAGCAGGCGGTCATGATAACGTCATCGAAAGTATTTGCCGACCAGAAGTTCCAGCCGCTGAAGCGTGGCGGCGGGAATGGTTTCTCTCAAAGATATGCAGGTGTTGTTGAGGGCGCTGCCGCAAGCGCAGGAGGGTGCGCCGCCCAATTTGTCGACCGCGTTGGCAACAATCCTTCGCGCCAGGATCACGTTGCGCTGAAAGGTCGCCAGAATCGCTTCCGCGGTCACATCCTCGTGTTCGTCGTGCCAGCAGTCGTAATCGGTGACCATGGCCAGGGTGGCGTAACAGAGCTCGGCCTCCCGCGCCAGCCGTGCCTCGGGAAGATTGGTCATGCCGATGACGTCGACCCCCCAGGTGCGGAAGATGCGCGATTCGGCCCGGGTCGAGAAAGCCGGCCCCTCGATGCACAGATAGGTGCCGCCGCGATGGGCCACCGCCCCCGCCTCGCCGGCGGCCTCATGAAGGATCGCGGAAAGTTCGGGGCAGACCGGATCGGCCAGCGACACATGGGCGACCAGGCCGTCGCCGAAAAAAGTATTGTCCCGTTTCTGGGTGCGGTCGAAAAACTGATCGGGGATCAGCACCTCGCCGGGCGCCACGTTCTCCTTCATGCTGCCGACGGCGGACACCGAAATCACCCGCTCCGCCCCGAGTTTCTTCAGGGCATAGATGTTGGCCCGATAAGGAATCTCGGAGGGAAGCAGCCGATGGCCCCGGCCATGACGGGGGAGAAACACCAGCCGGACCCCCCCCAGAGTGCCGCTGACGATACGGTCGGAGGGAGGGCCGAAAGGGGTCGTCACCTCCAGTTCCTGCATCCCGGTCAGACCATCGATTTCATAAAGACCGCTGCCGCCGATAATCCCCACAACCCTTTCCGCCATCAATATTCCTCCGTCATATCACAAAAATCAGCCGACAGCCGCTTTATCCAGGCCGTCCGCCTCATCGCGGCGTTCGCGGGACCCCTTGAGCTGGCCGCAAGCCGCCGAGATATCCTCACCCTTGGAGGCCCGCCGCACGGCGACCAGACCGCGGTCGAGCAGATGCTTCTGAAAGGCCTCGATCCTGTCCTCCGGCGGCCGCCGGAAGGAACTCGCCGGGTGTTCATTGAAGGGGATCAGATTGACCTTGGCCTTGACCCCATGCAACAGACGGACCAGGCGCCGCGCATCCTCCAGCGAGTCGTTCACTTCCTGGATAAGGATGTATTCGAAGGTGATGCGCTGGCGCTGTTTGAGGGGGAATCCCCGGCAGGCGGCCATCAGCTGCGCCAGCGGATAGCGCCGGTTGACCGGCATCAGCCGGTCGCGCACCTCGTCGGTGGCGGCGTTGAGGGAGACCGCCAGTCCCACCGAGCAGCCTTCTCCGAAACGCTTCATCTCCGGGACCAGGCCGCAGGTGGAAATCGTCAGTTTGCGGGCACTGAAATCGAACCCCTCCTCCATCTGGAGAATATTCAGGGCCTTGACCACGTTGTCGAAATTGGCCAGCGGCTCGCCCATGCCCATGAAGACGATATTGCCCACCGGCTCTTCGGCCATCACCGCGCAGACCTGGTTGACGATCTCCGCCGTGTCAAGATTCCGCCGCAAGCCCAGGGTCCCGGTGAGGCAGAAGGCACAGCCCATGGCGCAGCCGACCTGGGTGGAGACACAGAGGGTGGCGCGTTCCTTGTCCATGGGAATGCGCACCGCCTCGATGCTCTCTCCGTCCCCGAGGAGGAACAGAAACTTGCGGGTCCCGTCGCGGCTCTCCTCGACCACCTGCGGCGTCAGGGTGGAGATGAAGGCGATCTGCGCCAACTCGCGGCGGAACTCCTTGGACAGGGTGGTCATGGCGTCGAAGGAGACGACTCCGTGGCGATAAATCCACTGCATCAGCTGGCGGGCGCGGAAACGCTCCTTGCCCAACCCGCCCAGCAGCTCGGTCAAATCGTCCAGAGTCAGATTTTTGATGTCGATCTTTTGTCGGATTTTCATTCGAAGCGGATTGCGGGAGGTTTTAAAATCCCTTGGATTCATTAAAAAAGCCCTTCGGAGGAGTATATCCGAAGGGCTTCCCGCACACAACCTGCAAAGACGCCGCCCCGGTCGGATCGCCCCCCAGGGAAAGGCTTTTCCCCCGCCGCGGCGAAATTCTACAGCAGTTCCACGCCGGCAAAGAAATAGGCGATCTCGAAAGCGGCGGTTTCGGGAGCATCGGAGCCGTGGGTAGCGTTTTCGCCGATGGAGGCCCCGAACTCCTGGCGCAGCGTGCCCGCTGCCGCCTGAGCCGGATTGGTGGCGCCCATCACATCCCGCCAGCGGCGGATGGCGTTATCCGCCTCCAGAGCCATGACCACACAGGGTCCCCGGCTCATGAAGTCGGTCAGTTCTGCGAAAAAGGGGCGCTCGCGATGGACGGCGTAAAAGCCCTCCGCCTCCACCTTGCTCAGAAACAGTTTCTTCATCCCCACGATGCGGAAACCTTCCTGATAGATGCGGGAGATGATCTTGCCCGCATTCCCGGCCGCGAAGGCGTCCGGTTTGATAATGGCCAGTGTTCTTTCCATAGTCACCTCGAGTTGTGTTTATTAATCGGGATGTTACTATCATCCCCCGGCTCATAAGTCAAGAAGGTCGGCCCGTTTCCCCAGGGCCAGCCGGCCGCTGAGATCGTCGATGAACTGCCGCGCGGTGCGCCCCGAACGCCCCCCCTGCCGCAGACCCCAGCGCTCCGCTTCGGCGTCCAGCTCTTTTCGGGAGATGCGCAGCCCGCGGCGCTTCGCCAGGTCCCGGACAATCTCCAGATAGACCTGGCGCTCCATGGGATAGAAGCCGAGCCGCAGTCCGAAGCGGTCGGACAGGGAAATCTTTTCGGAAACCGCCTCCTGAGGGTGGATCTCCCCGCCGGTGTAGTTCTCGGCGAAATGTTCGGGCAGCAGATGGCGGCGGTTGCTGGTGGCATAGATCAGGACGTTTTGAGGACGCACCTCCAGGCCGCCGTCGAGAATCGCCTTCAGCTCCCGGTAGGATATTTCCGACTCGTCGAAGGAGAGATCGTCGCAGAACAGGATAAAGCGATAAAGCCGCCCCCGCAGCAGGGCGGTAATGGCGTGGAGCTGCCACAGATCCTCCTTGCGTACCTCGATGAGACGCAGCCCTTCCCCGGCGAAAGCCGTCAGCAGGCCGCGGATCGCCGAAGACTTGCCGTTCCCCCGCTCCCCCCACAACAGCACGTTGTTGGCCGGAAAACCGCGCACGAACTGGAGGGTGTTGCGGTTGAGCGGCTCCAGGGCGGGCCCGATGCCATGCAGATCGCCATGATCCACCAGATCGGGATGCTCGATGATACGGAAGAAGCCTCCCCGCCCTTCGCGCTCCCAGCGGAAAGCGATATGGTCGGCGAAAAGGTCATCCCCGGGCGCGATGGGGGGATCGAACCGGGCAAGCAGATGCTCCCCCTTCGCCACCAATCCCTCCAGCCTGGCGAGGAGATGCCGTAGCCGCTCATAGGATTGGCTTTCCCGCTCGGTTTTTTTTGACGTCATCGGCAAACCGTTTCTCAGTGGCGGAAATGGCGCATGCCGGTGAACACCATGGCGATGCCGTGCTCGTTGGCGGCCTGAATGGTTTCCTCGTCGCGGATCGAACCGCCGGGCTGGATTATGGCGCTGACCCCGGCCTTGGCGGCGGCGTCGATGCCGTCGCGGAAAGGGAAGAAGGCGTCGGAGGCCATCACCGACCCCTTGACGTCGAGCCCGGCTTGCCCGGCCTTGATGGCGGCGATGCGCGCCGAATTGACCCGGCTCATCTGGCCGGCGCCGACGCCGATGGTCATGCGGTCCTTGCCGTAGACGATGGCGTTGCTCTTGACGAACTTGGCCACCCGCCAGGTGAAGAGAAGATCTTCCATCTCCTTGGCGCTCGGCTGCCGTTCGGTGACGACGCGGTTCTCGGACAGCAGTTCCAAATCGGCCTGCTGAATCAGCAGTCCGCCGTTGACGCGCTTGAATTCGAGGCGCCTGGCGGGAGATGCCGGCCAGGGGCCGCACTCGAGCAGGCGTACGTTCTTCTTGGCGGCGGCGACCGCCGCCGCTTCGGCGGTGACCTTGGGGGCGATGATCACCTCGACGAACTGCCTGGCGAGGATCGCCTCAACGGTGGCGGCTTCCAGTTCGCCGTTGCAGGCGATGATGCCGCCGAAAGCCGATTCGGGATCGGTGGCGAAGGCCCGCTGGTAGGCGTCGAGCAGGTTGGCGCCGTAGGCCGCCCCGCAGGGGTTGGCGTGTTTGACGATAACGCAGGCCGGCCCCTCGGTGAACTGCTTGACGCACTCGAGGGCCGCGTCGGTGTCGCCGATATTGTTGTAGGAGAGTTCCTTGCCCTGGATCTGGCGGGCGGTGGCTATGGAGGCTTCCCGGAGTCCGCTTTCGACGTAGAAAGCGGCGCTCTGGTGGGGGTTCTCGCCGTAGCGCAGATTCTGCGCCTTGCGCACCTGCAGGGTGAAGGTTTCGGGGTACTCCTCGATCTCCTCCCCGAGACGGCAGCCGAAGTAGTTGGAGATCGCCGCGTCGTAGGCAGCGGTGTGCTGGTAGACCTTGACCGCCAGGCGGAACAGGGTTTTTGCCGCCAGCACCCCCTGCCCTTCCCTCAGTTCGGCGAGAACGGCGGCATAGTCGGCGGGATCGACCACCACCGCCACGTCGCGGTGGTTCTTGGCGGCGCTGCGCAGCATGGTCGGTCCGCCGATGTCGATGTTTTCGATAGCCTCTTCCAGGGAGCAGTTTTCTTTGGCCACCGTCGCTTCGAAAGGATAGAGATTGACCACGACCATGTCGATGGGGAGGATGCCGTTCTCCTCCATCTGGCGCTGATGATCGGGATTGCCGCGCATCGCCAGGATGCCGCCGTGAACCTTGGGATGGAGGGTCTTCACCCTGCCGCCGAGAATCTCGGGGGAGCCGGTGAAATCGGCCACATCGATGACCGGCACCTGCTCCTTGCGGAGCAGGGCGGCGGTGCCGCCGGTGGAGAGGATCTCCACTCCCAGGGAAACGAGATCTCTGGCCAGGGAGACCACGCCGGTCTTGTCGGAAACGCTGATCAACGCTCTTTTAACAGGGTTCATGGGTTTATCCATCCTTTCTTTCAGTGAAGCCTTGACCTTTGATCGATAAAACTTACCGCTGGTTCATTTCCTGAGACACAAAATCGAGGGCGCGCAGGAAGGCCCGCTCGAAAACGGGGGAGCCCGAAAGCGGATAGACCGAGAGTGAAGCGGCGAGCCGCGCCACCTCCTCACGCCCCGTGGCTCGGGTCAGCAGGCGGCCGACCCCGGCCAGAACGCCATTGGGAACGAAAACAACCCTATCTATCACCCTTTCCGGCAGCATCGCAACTTTTTTCAGGGTCTGCGGAGCGATGGCCAGGCCGAAAGCGCCGCTGACCAGGAGATGACGGAGATCCTCCGAATGCAGGCCGGCCCGGTCGAGCAAAGCCTCGATGCCGGCCCGCACCGCCCCCTTGGCCAACTGGAATTGACGAATGTCGCCCTGGGTGAGGAGAATTTCCCCGGCCGCGTCCCGGTAAAGAAGCAGACACCGCTCTCCGTTCCGCTCGACGCTGTAGCGGGAGAGGTTGTCGGCCATCTCGGCGGCGGAACGGATGATCCCGGTGGAATCGATCAGCCCTCCTTCCAGCCCGGCGGAAATGGCTTCGGCCAGGCCGCTGCCGCAAAGCCCCCGGGGCGGACCCCCGCCCTTGACCTGGAGGCGGAGCCGGTCCCCATCAAGAGACACCCCCTCGACGGCCCCGAACGTGGCCGCCATGCCGCAGGCAATGTTGCCCCCTTCGAAGGCGGGCCCGGCCGCCGCCGACGTGACCCACCAGCGGGAGCCGGTATTCAGGGCGATCTCGGCATTGGTGCCGATATCGAGATAGAGAGAGGGTGATGGGGTTTCTTCCGCGGCATAGAGGAACGCCGCCAGATCGCCGCCGACAAAGCCCCCGACCAGGGGAAAGAGATAAAGGGAAACGGAAAGATCGAGGCCCAGACCGCGAGAATCGAGTTCCTCCCCGGCGTGCCACGAAAGACGATGAGGCGGGAACAGGAGGGACGTTACTTCCCGCCCGGTCAACAGCGCCGAGATCGCCGAATTGCCCGCCGCCGCGGCGGCGACAATGGTATCCGGGGTTGTCCCGGCCATCTCCACCAGGCGGCCGCAAAGCTCGTTGATCCCCCTGGCCAGCAGGCGCTGAAGTTTTTCCCCGCCCCCCTCCGCCGCAGCCTGGAGCCGCGTCAGAACGTCCTTTCCCTCCCGGACCTGAGGGTTGGGAAGAAAAGCCTGGGCCGCCACATCCCCTTCCGGAGTCAACAGCGCCCCGGCCAGGGTCGTGGTGCCGAGATCAAGGGCGAGAAACCGTTTTGCCATCCGTTGCACCATCTTTCAGGGAAAAACACCCGGAAAACTTGGCTGAAACAAAGACAACCGGAGAGTTTTTTGCCTCGGGAGTGCCGGAAACCGGGTTGCCGGTCGGGCATTCAGCCGAACATGAATCTGTCAGTGTGAGTTGATACAAGTTTACAGAAGCCGCGATTCAATCAAGCCCCTCTGGCTGGGCGCCAGTTTTACCAGACATGACCGGGAGATGGCAATTTACCCGCCGCGATAAACCCGCGGCACCCGCTTGCCGATGCCGCAGTAGACCTCGTAGGAGATGGTGCCGACCTTTTCGGCCCACTCTTCGGCGCTGATCTGATCGTCGCCATCCCTGCCGAGCAGGGTAACCGTTTCACCGACCTGTACCCCGGGAATGTCAGTCACATCGATCACCGTCCAGTCCATGCAGACGGTTCCCGCCACCCTGGCCCGTTTCCCCCGGATCAGCACCTCGCCGCAGTTGGACAGCCGCCGGCTGTAGCCGTCGCCGTAGCCGATGGGGATGGCGGCCAGAAGGCTCGGCCGGGAGGTGACGAAACGGTGCCCGTAGGAAACCCCCGTGCCTTCCGGAACCCTTTTGAGTTGAGCGACGGCGGTGCGCAGACTCATCACCGGACGCAGATCGAAGCCCTTTTCGAAGTGAACCGAGGGAGGGGAGCCGTAGAGCATGATGCCGGGCCGGACCATGTTGCATTCGGGGACCGGCAGGGAGAGGACGGCGGCGCTGTTGCTGATGTGGCGGCAGCGAGGTTGGAAGCCGGAGGCCCGAATCAGTTCCAGCGCCCGGCGGAAACGCTCCAGTTGAACGGCGGTGGCGGGATGATCGGGAACATCGCTGAGGGCCAGATGGGACAGCACCCCTTCCATGTCAAGGGAGGAAAAGCCGTGGAGCCGGCCGAGCGCCTCGCCCAGTTCCTCTTCCCTGAAACCGACCCGCCCCATGCCGCTGTCGATCTTGAGATGAAAGGGATGAACGCTCCCCTTGCGTCGGGCCGCTTCATTCAAACGGCGGGCCGATTCCAGATCGAACAGGATCGGCGTCAAACGATGGTCGAGAATCGCCTCTTCCTGGCCGGGGTAGAATCCTCCCAGCAGCAGAATCGGCAGGCCGATCCCCGCTTCGCGCAGTTGGAGGCCTTCCTCGGTGAGGGCCACGCCGAGAAAATCGGCGCCATGCCTCTCCAGGGCCAGGGCGGCCGGCACCGCGCCATGACCGTAGGCATCGGCCTTGACCGCGGCCAGAACCTTCCTCTTTGCGCCGGCCAATGTTTTGACCTGGCTGAAATTATGGATCAGCGCCTGAAGATCGATCTCGGCGCGGGTGGGTCGTCCTGAAAACATCCTTTTCCCCTTCGATTGCCGATAATGGACCGGCCGGCCGCCGGACGGCCTTCATTATCCTCCCAAATCCCCTCAAATCAAAGCCCAATATTCCCCCGGCGGAGCGCTGAAAAACTGCTCACTTGTCCCTTCATGAGGTTTTTCTGCGGTTTTTGAAATCCTCCCATAGAACTGTTTTTCAAAATTCTCCGGCCTTGTCCATGCGCCTGAAATCCCCTTTCCCGCCACCCCGTTAATAGCTGTTGACAGATATCAGGCGCATCATATAGAGTTTCTCAAATAGACCGATAGGGGAGTGTCATTCAGGGACACTGAGAGTTCCGCCCGAGCGGACGACCCTTGGAACCTGATCCGGATCATACCGGCGTAGGGAAGCGGCCGCCATATGAACAGAAGCTATTCGCTATTCATCATGCCGTGCGCCCCTTGGGTTCGCGGCATTTTTCGTTTGCGAAAGGGGAAACCATGATCAGCGGACTTTATGCGATAACCGACGGCAACCGGGATGGGCGTCTCGTGGCCCGGGTTGGGGCGGCCTTGCGCGGCGGCGCGAGAATGGTCCAGTACCGGGAGAAGGAAGGCACCGACGAGGAACGCATCGCCATCGCCAGGGAATTGAAGGAATTGTGCCAGGCGGCCGGCGCCCTCCTCATCGTCAACGACTCGCCGGCCCTGGCCCTGGCCTGCCAGGCCGACGGCGTCCATCTCGGCCAGCAGGACATGGCCATCGCCGAAGCCCGCGCCATCCTCGGCCGCGGCAAAATCATCGGCGTTTCGACCCGCACCGTCGAACTGGCCCGCAAAGCGGAGCAGGAAGGGGCCGACTACATCGGCGTCGGCGCCATGTTCCCCACCGGCACCAAATCCGACGCCATCGTTATCGGACCTCAGAAGCTTGCTGAAATACGCCGCGAAGTGAAAATACCCATCGTCGCCATCGGCGGCATCAGCCGCGACAACGCTTCCGAGGTGCTGGCGGCCGGGGCCGACGTTGTGGCCGTGGTTTCCGCCCTGATGCAGGATCCCGACCCGACGCTGGCGGCGCGGGAATTCTCTCTGCTCTTCAACAGCCGCCTCCCCTACCCCCGCGGCCGGGTATTGACCATCGCCGGCTCCGATTCGGGCGGCGGCGCCGGCATCCAGGCCGACCTGAAGACCGCCACGCTGCTCGGCAGTTTCGGCATGAGCGCCATCACCGCGCTCACCGCCCAGAACACCCTCGGCGTCACCGACATCCATCCCGCCCCCCCCGAATTCATCGCCGCCCAGATCGAAGCGGTGTTGAGCGACATCGGCGCCGATGTGATCAAGGTGGGAATGCTCTTTTCCCCCGAAATCATTCGTCTGGTGGCGGCCAACATCCGCCGGTACGCCCTGCCGGCGGTGGTCGATCCGGTCATGATCGCCAAGGGCGGCGCCTCGCTGCTGCGCGAGGAGGCGGTGGCGGCACTGCGCCAGGAACTGCTGCCGCTGGCCTACCTGATCACCCCCAACATCCCCGAGGCGGAGGTGCTCACCGGGCTTGCCATCCGCACCGAAAGCGACATGGAAAAAGCGGCCGCCCGACTTTGCACCATGGGGCCGCGCAACGTCCTCGTCAAGGGCGGCCATCTGGAAGGGGATTCGGTCGACCTTCTGGTGGAAGGAGGACGGCTCCACCGCTTCCACGAAAAACGTTTCGATACCCCCCACACCCACGGCACCGGCTGCACCTACTCGGCGGCCATCGCCACCTTCCTGGCCCAGGGGATCCCCCTCGTCCAGGCGGTGCAACGGGGAAAAATCTTCATCACCGAGGCGATCCGGCACGCCCCCGGCATCGGCCACGGCCACGGTCCGGTCAACCACTTCCGGGCCGCCCTCAACGCCCTGAATCTCACGCTGTAACGAAAAAGGGTCGGCGGGCCCCCGACCCCTTTCGCCACAGCTTCTCGCGTACCAGGAAGGAAACTCAAGACGAAAGGATTCGACCCATGACCCAATTGGAATCCGCCCGCCAGGGCATCATCACCGACAAGATGAAGCTGGCTGCCGCGGCGGAGAATATCGATCCCGAGATTCTTCGCCGCCGCATCGCCGAGGGCACCGCCATCATCTGCCACAACGAAAAACACCTTCACGGCCGCCCGCTGGCTGTCGGCAAGGGCCTGCGCACCAAGGTCAACGCCAACATCGGCACCAGCAAGGATGACACCAGCATCGACAAGGAGTTGGAAAAGGCCCGCGTGGCGGTGGCCGCCGGCGCCGACGCCATCATGGATCTCTCCACCGGCGGACCGGTGGATGAGATCCGCCGCGCCATCATCAAGGAAACCGACGCCTGCATCGGCAGCGTTCCCCTCTACCAGGCCGCCGTCGACACCGTCACCCGCAAGGGGAAAGCGATCGTCGACATGACCGTGGACGAGATCTTCGACGGCATCGTCAAGCATCTCGACGACGGGGTCGACTTCATCACCGTTCACTGCGGAGTGACCCGCGGCACCGTGGAACGAATGGACCGGGAGGGGCGCATCATGGAAGTGGTTTCCCGGGGCGGTTCCTTCACCGCCGGCTGGATGGCCCACAACGACGCCGAAAATCCCCTGTACCAGTACTACGACCGGTTGCTGGAGATCGTCAAACCCTACGACGCCTGTCTCTCCCTGGGGGACGGCTTCCGCCCCGGGGCCATCGCCGACGCCACCGACCGCGCCCAGGTCTACGAACTGATCCTGCTCGGCGAACTGACCCAAAGGGCCTGGGACGCCGGCATCCAGGTCATGATCGAAGGGCCGGGGCATGTCCCCCTCAACCAGATCCAGACCAACATCCAGCTCCAGAAGCAGCTCTGCCACGGCGCCCCCTTCTACGTCCTCGGCCCCCTGGTGACGGATATCGCCCCCGGCTACGATCACATCTCCTGCGCCATCGGCGGCGCCATCGCCGGCGCCGCCGGGGCCGACTTTCTCTGTTACGTGACGCCGACCGAGCATCTCTGTCTGCCCGGCGTGGAGGATGTCCACGAAGGGGTCATGGCCGCCCGCCTGGCCGCCCATGCCGCCGACATCGCCAAGGGAATCCCCGGCGCCTGGGAGAAGGATCTGGCCATGAGCAAGGCGCGCAAGGCCCTCGACTGGGAGACCCAGTACCAACTCGCCATCGACCCGGCCAAGGCGCGGCGGCTGCGGGAGACCTCCGGCGTCAATGAGGAGCACGGCGCCTGCACCATGTGCGGCGAATACTGCGCCTACAAGGTGATGGACAACCGCGAGAAGCGCAAGTGGGCGCATCTGTGACCGACCCCGAAAAAAGCCGGATTCCCGAAAAGGGGATTCGGCTTTTTTTCGGCCGATAGGGTGAACTGCACCTCGCTGGCCGATGAACCGGCCCGGCCCGTTTCAACGGCGCCATAAACCCGCTCCCGGTGATTGTTTGGCTCCATTGCGGAAAAACAGCCGCCCTTGCCAGGAGCCACGCGCTGAATCGTTACGGCGTTTGTCGTTTATTCTTTCGAAGGCAAAACTTACTGGACAGAACTGTCGATTTAACATATAACATTGTTTTAATTTTTCCTTATTCAGGCGGCGACGGAATGACTCTGCCATTTATCGAAGCGGACGGATGGCCCCGCCGACGCGATTCTGGAAAGTGACGTAGTGGTGAAGGAAGAAAGGTGCGTCTTCTTTCAGGTGAACTTGACCGGCTTTCGGGGTGGCGTCTGAATCCGGAGCCAGGAGAAGGAACTTAATTTCGTCGATTTGGGATGATTGACACCAGCCGGAACCAGGAGGAATAGTTTTATGAAATGCAGCACAGGAACTGTCCTTTTAGCATTCTTGATGACCATGGTTTCCATCCCGGCGGCAGCGGAGCCGGCGGAGAAAGCGACATCCGGAGAAGGCCAGCCCGAAACGGCCGCGGTGATGAAAACGGACGAGGTGGCGGAGACGTATCCAAAGTTTCTGTTCGGCGGCGATATCCGGCTGCGTGAGGTTTACTTCGACAACATCCCCTACACCAACGGGGGGGGAGGCGCGCGGTGGAGTGAATCATTTCCAGCGGTACCGCACCCGCCTCTGGGGAGAATACCGCCGCAACGAAAATTTCCTGGTTCGGGCCCGCCTGACCAATGAATTCAGGACCTACGTCGAGCCGAACAACAACGTCTACAACCCTCTGGACGAGGTTTTGATCGACAACCTGTATTTTGACTGGAAATGGAAGGACCTGGCGCTGCGCGTCGGCCGCCAGGATATGATTTACGGAACGGGCAAGCTTATTTTGGACGGCACCCCCAAGGACGGGTCGCGGACGATCTATTTCGATGCCGTGAAACTGACCTATTCCGGCGTTCCCGACACGGAAGTCGATTTCCTGCTGATGTATACCAACGCAAAAGACCCCATGGCCATCCATTCCGAGGATCGTGACATCGTCGGCTTTGCCGGCGGAGACGACTATGACGGCTTTGAAGCGGGGGGCGGCGTCTATATTAAAAACAAATCTTTTGAAAAACTTCCCTTCGAAACTTACTATCTCGTCAAAACCCATGAACAGGATGTCGCTTTCCTTACCAACAATGACCGCCATACCGTTGGCGTCCGCCTGATGCCGACATTCTCCGGCAGCCTCAACGGCAACCTGGAGGCCGCCTATCAGATGGGCAATGATATTTCGGCATACATGATCGACGCCAAGGCCAATCTGAATATTGCCAGCCTGGCGGAACATAAGGTCCGCTTTGGTGCCGGCTGGTATTATCTTTCCGGCGATGATCCGGACACCGGCAAGGACGAGGGCTGGAATCCGCTGTGGGCCCGTTGGCCGCAATACAGCGAATTGTATGTCTATGCCTATGACACCGATGGCGCCGGGCGCTGGTCCAACGTGAATATGCCCTATATCGATTTTTCGATTTCACCGATCAAAAAACTGCAAACCGACCTTTTGCTCGGGTACATGTGGGCTCCTGAAGATTCCGGCGCGGGAGGCGGCCATGACCGGGGATGGCTTTTTACCCTTAAAAACAGTTTTACGCTCAAGGAAAAACTGTTTACCCAAAAAGACAAGCTGGGCGGACATCTTCTGTTGGAACTCATGGAGCCGGGAAATTATTACACCAAGGATCAACAGGATCACACGGCTTCGTTTCTTCGCGCCGAGCTGAACTATTCCTTCTGAAGCAAGACCAGCCGCAATTCCGAGGGATTCCGTCACCTGGGAATCCTGCCGGGGCGGAAAGCTGACCTGACAGTACGGAAAAGCCGGATTTCCCTCGGAAATCCGGCTTTTCTGCACCTGCTTTGTGATCCGAAGCGGTATCTACGCTTTACCCGCGCTGCCGAGCACCGTTTCGTTCTTGTGCTTGATCAGGGCCACCAGTTCCTTGCGCGCCGCGCCGAGGTACTTGCGCGGGTCGAATTCGCCGGGGTTGTTGGCCAGGTATTCCCGCACCTTGGCGGTCACCGCCAGACGGCCGTCGGAGTCGATATTGATCTTGCAAACGGCGCTGGCCGCCGCTTGCCGCAACTGATCCTCGGGAATGCCGATGGCCCCTTCCATCTTGCCGCCGTACTTGTTGATCAGTTCGACATAGCTTTGCACGACGCTGGAAGCGCCATGGAGCACGATGGGGAAGCGGGGCAGGCGTTTCTCGACCTCGGACAGGATGTCGAAACGCAGGCTGGGGGGCGCTTCTCCCGGCTTGACCTTGAACTTGTAGGCGCCATGGCTGGTGCCGATGGAGATGGCCAGGGAATCGACCCCGGTCTTGGTGACAAAATCGACCACCTCATCGGGGCGGGTATAGGTGGATTTCTCCGCCTGGACCTCATCCTCGATGCCGGCCAGCACACCGAGTTCCCCTTCCACCGAAACGTCATACTGGTGGGCGTATTCCACCACCTGCCGGGTCAGCTTGACATTCTCCTCGTAAGGCAGATGGGAGCCGTCGATCATGACCGAGGAGAAACCCGAATCGACGCAGGATTGGCACAGTTCCAGGGAATCGCCGTGATCGAGATGGAGGGTGATGGGGATGTTGGCGCCTTTTTCCCGCGCCATTTCCACCGCTCCCAGGGCCAGGTAGCGGAGCATGGTGCTGTTGGCGTAGTCGCGGGCCCCTTTGCTGACTTGGAGAATAACCGGCGAGGAAGTCTCGGCGCAGGCCGTGACGATGGCCTGGATCTGCTCGAGATTATTGAAATTGTAGGCGGGAATGGCGTAGCCGCCATCCACCGCCCTGGAAAACATCTCCCTGGTGTTGACCAGGCCCAGTTCGGAAAAATGAACTTTTTTACCCATAGCGCCTCCTTCTGCGAACCGTTGGGTGTCATCATGAAAGGGGAGGAAGTCCGGCAGGTTAATACATCATAAGTAATAGCAGTAAATGAGCGGCTAGACAAGGAGATCGGCAATAATAAAACAACCGTGGAGATTTGCCGATTAATGACCGGCCGGATGAAAAGCTGTTGAGTTCATGGCGCGAAACCACTAACCTTGGGAAAGGTTCTTCGGCGGCACCTGGAATAGTGGCCAACGACAGCGGGTCATTGCATCCCCGCCCGCTATTCACCATTAATGATTCAACAATTCTGTTCCGGACCTCCCATGAACAACAAACCCCCATCCATCGACCTGGCCCGAACCACTCTCGCCATCCTCTTCATCTGCCTCCTGATTATCACCTCCCTGTGGATTCTCCGGCCCTTTCTGCCGGCCCTGATCTGGGCCACCATGATCGTGGTGGCGACCTGGCCGCTGATGCTCAAGGTGCAGGAACGGCTGCGTGGAAAGCGCTCCCTGGCCGTTCTGGTGATGACCCTGGCCATGATGGTGGTGTTCATCATCCCCTTTGCCCTGGCTATCGGCACCATTCTCGAAAACGCCGACCAGATCGTGGGCTGGGCAAAGGCCATGGTCCATTTCTCTCTGCCTCCGCCGCCGGCCTGGCTGGAGAACCTGCCCATGCTGGGTTCCTACCTGTCGAAAATATGGGCTCAGCTGGCGGCCATGCCGGCAGAGGAGTTCGGCGGCAGGCTCTCCCCCCACCTCGGCAGGGTGCTCACCTGGTTTGCCGGACAGGCGGGGAGCATCGGCATGATGTTCGTTCACATCATGCTGACCCTGGCCCTGGCGGCCATGCTCTATGCGGGGGGGGAAAAAGCCGGCGGCGGGGTGGTCCGCTTCGCCCGCAGGGTGGCCGGAAAGACAGGCGAGAACTCGGTCTTGCTGGCCGCCCATGCGATCCGGGCGGTGGCCCTCGGCGTTGTGGTGACGGCGCTGGTGCAGTCGATTCTGGCCGGAATCGGGCTGGTCATCGTCGGTATGCCTTACGCAACCCTGCTGACCGCCCTGATATTCATGTGCGCGGTGGCTCAGATCGGATCGGCGCCGGTGCTGATCGCGGCAACCGTCTGGCTCTTTTACACCGGGGATGAAATCTGGGGAACGGCGCTGCTGGTCTGGACCATTTTCCTCAGCAGCCTGGACAATCTGCTGCGCCCTATTTTGATCAGGCGGGGGGCCAACCTGCCGCTGATGCTGATCTTCGCCGGGGTGATCGGGGGTCTCCTGGCCTTCGGCGTCAAGGGGCTTTTCATCGGTCCGGTAATTCTGGCCGTCTCCTACACCCTGCTTTTCACCTGGGTTGACGAAGATTTTGCCTCGGCCGATCCGCCGGACCCGATCCGGCCCTCCAATGACAATGAGCCGCCCTCGCCACCGCCTCCGCCGGGCCAGCCGCTTTCCGCCGATCAGTCGCAGAAGTGAAGGGAAATCTTCAGGGCCTCGTCAAGGTTGTTGAGCTCCTTCCCTTCCTGACACCAGCAGCTGACCAGCTTGTAGCGGTAGTTGCCCATTTCCGTGTAAGGGATCATCATCGACTTTTCCCGGAAGGACTCCACCGTCCACTGGTTTTCGTAGGGATAATAGCGGAGCCGGGCCAGGGGTCTGCCCCGCCAATGTACGGTGTACCAGTTGGGGCCGGTGAAAATGGTGATGCGGGAGCCGGGTTCCCCCCCTTTTTTGCGAAAAAAGGAACGGATCTTGGCGATGGTGAAGGGGTTGGGGTGGGGAACCTCCGGATTTATGGTGTATTCACACTCCAGAGCCATGTTTCTGCCTCCTTTTCGCAAACGACCGGCAGGAGGGCATGATAATAATTTTCGCAACCTGTTCAGCTGACGAAAATCAGGGACACCGGTCGTGGGGAAAAAGCACTCGAAATATTTTCCAGATTTCAGCTGAAATATTACCGTTTCAGTTACAGATTGTCAACCGGCGCATTTCCCGCAGGATCTTTTCCTTAGCGCTCTTTGTCAAATAATTTCAGATATTTTTCATAGCCTTGGGAGACCAGGTCAGCCACCGGGACGAAACGCAAAGCCGCCGAATTGAGGCAATAGCGTTTCCCTTCGGGCGGCGGCCCATCATCAAAAACATGCCCCAGATGGGAATCCCCCCGCCGGCTGCGCACCTCGGTGCGCACCGACAGCAATCTCCGGTCTTCATGAAATACCAGGTTGCCGGGTTCCAGCGGCCTGGTGAAACTCGGCCACCCGGTGCCGGAATCGTATTTGTCCAGGGAACTGAAAAGGGGCTCTCCGGAGACGATGTCGACATAGATACCGGCCTCTTTATTGTCCCAGTATGCGTTGCGAAAGGGGGGCTCGGTCCCTTCCTCCTGAGTCACCTGATATTGGAGGGGGGTGAGCTTTTTTTTCAGTTCCCGGATGCTCCAGGGCTTGCGCTCCTTTCCCCAGACCTGGTCCAGATAGCGGTCCCGGCCGGAGCCGTTGCGGTAATATTTATAGCGCAGCGGATTTTTCCGGTAGTAATCCTGATGGTACTCCTCGGCGGGATAAAAGGTCGTCGCCGCCAGGATCGGCGTCACTATCGGCTTGTCGTATATGCCCCGCTCCTCCAGCCTGGCCCGGGAAACTTCGGCCAGACGTTTCTGCTCCTCGTCGAGGTAAAAGATCGCGCTGGCGTACTGGGGACCTCGGTCCACAAACTGCCCTCCGGCATCGGTCGGATCGATCTGTCGCCAAAATAGTTCGAGAAGTTCCCGGTAGGAAATCCGCGCCGGATCGAAAAGGATCTCCACCGCTTCGAGATGTCCCCCCTCGGCGTAATTCCGGTAGTTGGGACGAACCGAGTCCCCCCCGGTATAGCCCGAAGTGACCGAGATCACCCCCGGCGACTCTTCGAAAGGCTTTTCCAGACACCAGAAGCAGCCGCCGGCAAAAATCGCCCTGCTTTGCTGCTCGGCACCATCCGTTGCCGACGGCGCGGCGAACAGCACCCCCCCGGCCCAGATCACCGAAATGAACGGAATGATAGTCTTCATGGCCGATCCCCTTTTCGATCTACTGGCTGCTGCAAAACTGCTCCTCTGGTTCTTTGGACAACGCCGCATCAGGGCCAGAGAAGCAATTTTGCAGCGGCATGATAAGGTCAATGGCCAAATTATAACTCAGAAAGTCAGAATTTGTAACGACACAGAACGATTTTCCGAAAACGGCTTGCGATGAGGAAGGGGAAAAAAGATAGAAAATAAGAAAGGAGAAAAAACGGGGTTTCCCGGGATGGTTGAAAAAAAAACAAGGGACGGGCGACAAGCCCGTCCCTTGCGGAAACTCGATGGATCGACAGAAATCCGGTCACTCCGGTTTCATGATACGCAGTTTCTTGCGCAACCTTCTCTGCGCTTCTTTCTCCTTGCGTTTCTTCTTTACGCTCGGCTTTTCGTAATATTTACGCTGCTTCATCTCACGGAAAAGCCCTTCCTGCTGAAGTTTGCGCTTCAGAACGCGAATCGCCTTCTCGACGTTGTTATCGACAACATGGATTTCCAACTAAACTCACCCCATTCCCCGGCCGATTTCTTTTCTATTTCGCGCCAGCCACGGCATGAAAATGTTTCTTTATAATTTAATCGAGCTGAAAGATCAAGAAAATTGTCGGAATTCAGCCGATGTTTTTTCACCTCGAACGCAGATAGAGACCAACCTTGAGACCGCCATGGGCCAGAATCGCCATCTCCTTCAGGGGCAGACCGGTGGCCCGGGCCAAACCCGGCTCCGGGCAGAGAAATGCTCCCTGCCAAGCAGCGCAGGGTCCTCGAAGAAGATCCCCCAAGCGCCGATAAAGAGGCCCCAGGTTTTCCTCTTTGGCGAGCCTCTTCCCATAGGGAGGGTTGCAGAGCAGCAGCCCTGGGGAAACGGGCGGGGAAAGAACCTCCATCGGTTTCCGGTCGAAACGGATAAATTCACTCACTCCCGCCCGCCGGGCGTTGGCGGTGGCCATGTCCAGAGCCGCGGAATCGATGTCGGAGCCATGAATAACCATGGAAACCGGTGTTTCCCGCCCGGTCAGCTCCTTCACCAGGGCTTGCCACAGGCCGGGACGATAATGCGGCCAATTCATGAAGGCAAAGCGGCGATCTTTTCCCGGGGCCCGGTTGGCCGCCAGCAGGGCCGCCTCGATAGGGATGGTGCCCGAGCCGCACATGGGATCGAGCAGGGAACTCTTGCCGTTCCAGCCCAAAACCATTAAGATACCGGCTGCCAGGGTTTCCCGCAGCGGCGCCTGCAGATTTTCGGTGCGGTAACCACGGCGGTGCAGCAGCTCCCCGGAGCTGTCCACCGAAAGGAGGCATTCATCGTCCTCGAAACGGGCCACGACCAACTGCTCCGCCAGCACGGGGTCGAGCGGCGGGCTTCCGAGGCAGTGGCCGACCGCGGCGGTAACGGTCTCGGCGATGCGCCCCGTATGAACCAGCCGCGAGGCGTGACTGGAAGCCCGGACCAGCAGCGGGGCGCCGGGGCGGATGAAGCGCCCCCACGGCAAGCGCAACGTCTTTTGGAACAGGGCAGGAAAATCCCGGCAGCGCACCCGCCCGATTCGGACCAGGACGCGGCTGGCGGTGCGCAAAGTCAGATTGGCCAGATACAGTTCCCGGAACTGCCCGCGAAAGCCAACCCCGCCCGGTTCCGGCCGAACTTCCGCGCAACCCAGGGCGCGCAGTTCGGCGGCGCAGACCTCCTCCAGTCCGGGAGTGGTGACGGCAAAAAGTTGATAATCGGTCTTCATCTCACTTACAGGTTCTCCGTTGGACCTTCAATCTATCCCTTTTCACGGAGATTGGCCACCCTCTTTACAGCCGGTCGGCGGCACGGCAGGAGGTCACTGGCGATTTTTTATCGAGCCCCGGTCAAGGAGTCATCCCCATCATGAAAGTACTGATCATCGGCAGCGGCGGACGGGAACACGCCCTGGCCTGGAAAATCGCCCAATCCCCTCTGGTAAAAAAGATCTATTGCGCTCCCGGCAATCCGGGCATCGCCGCCCTGGCCGAATGCGTCCCGCTGGCGGTCGACCGGATCGACGATCTGCTTGCCTTCGCCGGTGAGCAAAGCATAGATCTGACTGTGGTCGGACCGGAACTACCCCTGACCCTGGGTATCGTGGACCGCTTCCGCGCCGCCGGGCTGACCATCTTCGGCCCCGACCAAAAAGCGGCCCAGTTGGAGGGGAGCAAGGCCTTTTCCAAAGAACTGATGGCCAAATACCACATTCCCACCGCCGCCTTCGCCTCCTTCGGCGACTATTCCGAGGCGGCCGCGTACGTGCGCTCCCGGGGCGCCCCCATCGTCATCAAGGCGGACGGCCTGGCGGCGGGCAAGGGGGTCTACGTGACGCAAACGGTCGAGGAAGCGCTGCTGGCCCTCAAGGAAATCCTGGTCGATGGCACCTTCGGCGAAGCCGGCCGAAAAGTGGTCGTCGAGGAGTTCCTCGCCGGCGAAGAGGCCTCCTTTTTCGCCTTTACCGATGGCCGCAACATCCTGCCGCTGGCCGCCTGTCAGGACCACAAGGCGGCCTTCGACAACGACTCAGGCCCCAACACGGGCGGCATGGGAGCCTATTCCCCGGCGCCGGTGGTCACTCCGGCCCTTTATGACCGGATCGTCGCCGAAGTGGTCCGCCCCACCATCGCCGGCATGGCCGCAGAGGGGCGCCCCTACCGCGGCATTCTGTTCATCGGCCTGATGATCAGCGGCGAGCGCATCAGAGTCCTGGAATACAATGTCCGCTTCGGCGATCCCGAAACCCAGCCGCTGCTGATGCGGATGAAATCGGATCTGGTGCCGGTGCTGCTGGCCTGCGCCAAAGGCCACCTGGAAAAGGAACGGCTGGAATGGCACGACCAAACGGCGGTCTGCGTGGTCATGGCTTCGGGCGGTTATCCGGACTCCTACCGGGAGGGATTTGAGATCCACGGGCTGGAGGAAGCGGCCGGGATGGACGATCTTTTCGTCTTCCATGCCGGCACCGCCCTCAAGGACGGGCGCATCGTCAACAACGGCGGACGGGTGCTGGGAGTGACCGGCCTCGGACGGGACGTGGCCGCCGCCATCCAACGGGCCTACGCCGGAGTCGCCAAAATCAGCTGGGATGGGGTTCACTATCGCCACGACATCGGCCGCAAGGCCTTGAGCAGAAGGAGTTGAAACCCATGGACAAATCTCCGCAGGTCGGCATTCTGATGGGCAGCGCCAACGATTACGAAATCATGGTGGAGGCCGCCCGCACCCTCAAGGAATTCGGCATCCCTATGGAAATGACCGTTTCCAGCGCCCACCGCTCCCCGGAACGAACCTCCCGCTACGCCCGCGAAGCGGCTTCCCGCGGCCTCCGGTTGCTCATCGTGGGCGCCGGCGCCGCCGCCCACCTGGCCGGCGTGGTCGCCGCCGAAACCATCCTGCCGGTGGTGGCCGTTCCCATCGACTCCTCGGCCCTCAAGGGGCTCGACGCCCTTCTTTCGACCGTGCAGATGCCCGCCGGCATTCCCGTCGCCACCATGGCCATCGGCAAGGCCGGCGCCCGCAACGCGGGGATTTTAGCGGCCCAGATCCTGGCCCTCGGCGATCCCTCCCTGGCCGACAGGGTCCGCCGCTTCAAGGCGGACCTGAGCCGGGAGATCGAAAATAAAGCCATAGCGGTCGAGGAGCGTCTCCGTCACGATCTCGGCTGATTTTGGTCGAAATCGAAAAAACCGGATGCCAAATCGTTCCCCCCATGGGCCTGCCATGACCGAACCCCTGTTGCGCTATTTCGCCTCTCTGCGGTTGACCCTGCCGCTGCTGTTCGGCTTGGCCCTGGGGGCTGTGGCGGGGACGGTCATCCCTCAGAATCTGAGCGCCGCCGACTATGAGCGCCTTTACAGCCCCTCCCTGACGGCGATTCTGAAAACCCTGCAGCTTTTCGACGTCTACCGCTCCTGGTGGTTCATCGCCCTCCTCGGCCTGCTGGCCCTCAATCTGACCCTCTGCTCCTGGCAACGCCTGCCGTCCGTGTGGAATTCCCTCCGGAGGATGCCCTCTTCGGCCCCTCCCGGCCAACCCGGAAAACAGTTCGTCCAAACTTTTTCCATCCCGGGGGAACCACCCGAAGTGGCCAGCGCCGCCGTTGGCGCCTTCCTGAAGAAGCGCTTCGCCTCGGCCCGCCGTTCCGGGCACGGCGAAACCCTCTCGCTGGCCGCCCAGCGCGGAGCCTGGACACGGCTCGCGGTCTTCGCTATCCATGGCGCCATTCTGCTGGTGCTGGCCGGGGGGGTGATCGGCGTCCTCTGGGGCTTTCAGGGCTACGCCGTCATTGCCGAGGGGGAAACCGTTCATGAACTCGTATCCCGCCGCGGCGACCAACCGATTCCGCTCGCTTTCGGCCTGCGCTGCGACGCTTTTTCCGTAACTTTCCATGATGACGGGCGGAGGCCCAAGGAATTCAAAAGCATGGTTTCCATCCTGGAAAAGGGGGAACCCGTTCTGGAACGAAGGCCGATCACCGTCAACGCCCCCCTCTCCTTCGCCGGCATCAACTTCTACCAGTCGGATTACGGCCCCGCGGCGCCGCCGCGGGTGTCCCTGAGGGTTCAGCCTCCGTTACCCGCTGCCCCCTTCGAGGTAATCCTTTCGCCGGGGGAAACGGCCCCGTTGCCGCCGGGTGGGAAACTGCGCCTGTTGCGTTTCGCCGCCTCCTATCGCGACCTGGGTCCGACAGCCCTGGTGGAAGTGGTTGCCCCCGGCGGGGAAAGCTATTCCCTGCCGGTTTTTCAGAACCGGCCCGACCTCGACGACGCCCACCGGAGCGGCTATTACCATATTCGCTTCAACCGCTTCGAGCAACCCTACTACACCGTCCTCATGGCCAGTTACGATCCCGGCCTGGGACTGGTCTGGAGCGGCTTCATCCTGCTGGCGGCGGGCCTGACCATGACCTTGCTCTTTTCCCCGCGGCGGCTCTGGGTAACGATCTCCCCCGACGCGGACCGGCTGAACATCACCGTCACCGGGGAATGGCGGCGAAATACCGCCGCCGCGACCGCCTTTTTCGGACATCTGGCCCAGGAACTGGAAACAGAACTTGGGAAAAGAGAGTAAACGAATGGCCAGTTTCTTCTTCATCAACGCCGCCACCCTTTTTCTCTTTGCCGCCCTGCTCCTCTTCCTGCTCTTCACCGCCGGCAGAAACAGCCGTCTCGGGCGCTGGGGACGAACCGCCGCGGCGGCGGGTTTTTTCTGTCTGACCGCAGGGCTGGCCCTGCGCTGGCGGGAATCGTACCTCCTGCTGGGGGCCGAAGGCCATATCCCGCTGACCAATTTTTACGAGTCGCTGCTGTTCTTCTCCTGGACCCTGATCCTGGCCTACCTGTTCATCGATTTCCGCTTCCGCCTGCCGTTGCTCGGCGCCGTCGTCACTCCGCTGGCGCTGCTTTCCCTGCTCGCCGCCCAGTTGACCGGTGACGCCGCCATCCATCCCCTGGTTCCCGCCCTGAAGAGCAACTGGCTGACCTTCCATGTGGTCACCTGTTTCCTCGGCTACGCCGCCTTCGCCGTGGGTTGCGCCACCGCCATCCTCTACCTGATCAGACAGCCCGGAAAAACGCCCGGCCGCCCGGCCGCAAAAAGCCTCTTTCCCGAAGCGGAACTCCTCGAGGAGATCCACTACCAGGCGGTCATGGTCGGCTTCCTTCTGCTCACCCTCGGCATCCTCACCGGCTCGGCCTGGGCGCACCGCGCCTGGGGCTCCTACTGGAGCTGGGACCCCAAGGAGACCTGGAGCCTGATCGTGTGGCTGATCTACGCCGCCCTCCTCCATGCCCGCATGATCCGCGGCTGGAGTGGCAAACGGCTCGCCTGGCTGTCGCTCCTGGGCTTTGCCGCCACCCTCTTCTGCTGGTTGGGGGTCAATCTGCTGCTGCCGGGACTGCACAGTTACGGGGGGATGTGACAGGCAGCCGTAACCGGGTCACTTCTCGGCCAGAGGCCGGTTCCAGGCGGAATAGTTGTTGTAGGCCCAGGTCAGGGCCACGGCAAAGAGGGCGGAGGCGACACCGATGAGAACATTGTAGAAGGGCGGAGCCGCCAGGGAGAGGCGGATCAACAGGGTGGCCAGGGCATAGGCCGAATTGCGGAATACCCCACGGAACTCCGGCAGGTAACACTGGGCGATCAGAACCAGCAGGATGTCGCTGAAGATGAGTACCGTGTAGAAATTCGGGAAGAAGTGGAAATTCCCGTCGCCGGCCGCCAGCGACCAAGCACCGTAAAGCCCCATGGCGATGAAAATGGCCAGAAGCAGCAGGGAAACCCCTTTTTTGGCGGCCACGAAACGGTCCCGAACCCTTCCCGGCTGGAGGGTGTCCTCCGATTTGCGCAGCAGCCGGCCGTAAAAACCGAGCAGGGCGAAGATGGCCAGGGCGCCGCCGCCGTCGGCGAGAATGCGCCACAAAACATCGACCTGATCGGTGAAGGCGATCGGTTCCGGCAGGACGGAGATCTCCTTGAAGGAATTGCGGATGAAGATGAGGGCCAGGATCTCGAACTGTTTCCCCAGGGCCCGCGAGACCGAACAGGGGAGGGTGAATATCAGGCCGACCACTTCCAGGACCATGACAAAGGTGAAGGCGATATTGATGGCCTGATAGTGGCTGGTCGAAACCCTCCCTGAAAGTGAAGCGGGAAGCAGATCCTGGCGGCCCAATTCGATGAATCCCAGAGCGGCCAGAAACAAAACCACCAGAATGGCGGCGATAAAACGCTGCGTTCGCGGTTTTTCCCACCACTGGCTCAGGGGATCGAAGATCCGGGTGAATCCATCGAAAACGGCCTCGGTCATGATCCTTCGTCGATCCTTTTCCCTGCTGGGGTTGGCCATCCGTTAGGGGAGATATCCCATGAAAGATAGTAATGGAAGAACCGCCTCGGCAAAACCCTTTTTTACCCAGGTTGACCTTCCCTGGGAAAATTCCACAAAACTGGGATATTTGTCAGGCCGGCAAAAAAGCAATTTTCAGAGCCAGATTATTGAGGACTCGATATGCCCGCCTTCGCCCTGACCATTTTCCTCAGCGCTTTTCTGCTTTTCAGCGTCCAGCCCCTGATGGGGCGCTACCTTCTCCCCTGGTTTGGCGGCGCTCCTGCGGTCTGGACCGCCTGTATGCTTTTTTTTCAAATCTTTCTTCTGGGCGGCTACAGCTACGCCCACTGGTTGAGTGGCATCAGGCTTTCGCGGCAGAACCGTCTCCAGGTTTTTTTACTTGCCGCCTCACTGATGCTGCTGCCGATCGTTCCCTCTTACGAGCTGTTTGCCGACAGCACAGAATTCGCGCCCCCGCTGCAAATCTGGCTGACTCTGGGGTTCACCATCGGGCTTCCCTTTTTTCTTCTCGCCACCACCGCCCCGCTGATGCAGTACCGTTTCAGCCGCTCCTTTCCCGCCATCTCGCCCTATCGCCTTTATGCCCTCTCCAACGTCGGCTCCCTGCTGGCGCTGATTTCCTATCCGCTGATCACGGAGCCGCTGCTGACGCTACCGGCACAATCCCGAATCTGGAGCGGCGGATACCTCCTTTTCGCCCTGGGCCATGGGCTCTGCCTGTGGCGTTACACCCCCCCGACACCTCCCGGGTCCGACCTGGGAACCATGGCAGCATCTCCCGATGCCACCCCCAAAACTTCCACGGGCTGTATCCTCCTCTGGCTGCTGCTTTCGGCCCTCGGCTCGGCCATGCTGCTGGCCGTCACCAACCAGCTCTGCCAGGAGGTAGCCTCGGTCCCCTTTCTTTGGCTGCTGCCCCTGACCCTGTATCTCCTCTCTTTCATCCTCACCTTTGAATCGGAGCGATGGTACCGCCGTCCCCTGTGGGGAGCGGGGTTCGCCATTCTCGCCCCTTTGGGCTGGTACGCATTCTATGCCGGACCCCAAATTCCTCTCTGGGCACAATTGTCTCTCTATCCCCTTCTGCTCTTCGCCGCCTGCATGCTCTGCCACGGGGAATTATACAAAATGAGGCCGGCAAGCTCCGCCCACCTCACCTTTTTCTATCTCTGCCTGGCCCTGGGAGGTGCGCTGGGAGGGCTCTTCGTCAACCTCGGCGCCCCACTGCTCTTCACTTCATTCCAGGAATACGAAATCGTCCTGATCGCCATCTGCGCAGTCATCCTTCTCCTCTGGACGAAGCAAGGCGCCTGGCGAATCGACCTCGGACAGCCGCTGTTCTGGGTCACCATGATCCTGGCCGGCTGCGTCCTGGCCTTTCCGATGATCAAAACAAAGGGGTTGCTCGAAAAAGAACCGTGGATTCTGGAAAAAAGCCGCAACTTTTACGGAACCCTGACAGTGCGCTCCGGCCACAGGGATAATGGCCCAACCAAAATCCTGGTCAACGGCAACATCATGCACGGTTTCCAGTTCCAGGATGAAAAACGGCGGCGCCGCCCCACCGCCTATTATGCCTTTGGCAGCCCCGCCCAGCTCCTGTTCACTCTGCCTGGCGAAGATAGAAAGGGGAATGGGATCGCCGAGCCGCGACGGATAGGAGTCATCGGCACCGGCATAGGCACCTTGGCGGCCTACGGCCTCCCCGGAGACCGGTTCCGCTTTTATGAAATCAACCCGCAGGTCATCGAGATCGCCCGCCGCCACTTCAGTTTTCTGGCGGATTCCCAAGCCGAAGTGGAGGTCATCATCGACGATGGCCGCCTCGCTCTGGAGAAGGAATTCAGGGCGACCGGTTCCCACCAGTTCGATACCCTTTTCATCGACGCTTTTACCAGCGACGCCATCCCCCTCCATCTGCTGACCGAAGAGAGTCTGGAAATCTACCTCAAACATCTCCGCCCCGACGGCATCCTTCTGTTCCATGTCACCAACCGGTTTGTCAGACTCTGTCCGGTGGTCCGCGGTCTGGCCGAAAAAGTCGGCTATCAGGCGGTGCGCCTGACGGCCGGCAAGGAGGAGGGAGAAGGGCGCGATTTCTCCCTGTGGGTGGCGGTGACAGCCAACCGGCAGGCGGCGGAGCGCCTCAGAATGGCCCCCCAGCATCAACCCTGGCAGGAAACCGACCCGCGGCCGCTCGTTTTCAGCGACGACTTTTCCAGTCTTTTCAGGATACTGAAACTCCGAGCCGGCTGAGCGGAAAGCGCCGCGCCAACGCCGCCGGAGGCGCGGCGGAACAAGCGGCAAAAAGGAGCGCCAAAGGGCACGGAGCCAAAACCGGGCCATGAACACAAAAAGGCGACCTCTCCAGTTTTTCGGAGAGTCACCAAGAAAAGATCTGCTGCCGTGAATAAATCGGCCGGACTAGGGATTGCCGCTCATCGGGCCGATAGTCAGAATCGGGCCGGCATCGATCCCCCCCGCATTCATCAGGCGAACCAGTTTGTCCAAAGCCTCGGCGATGGATATCTGCTCATTGTCGGGCAATTCCCTCAGAGCCGAAGCCAGTATGCCATGAATGGGAGAAGGAGCTTTGTCGGACAGACTTTTGCCGGCGTCGGTGATGGAGATTTCCACCAGGCGGCGGTCCTCCTTGCTGCGGTGGCGCTCCACCAGTCCCTTCTCTTCCAGCCGGTCGACGATGCCGACCACCGTTCCGGGACTCAGAAAGACCGCCTGGGCAAGCCGGGTCACCGATATCCGGGTTTTTCCCCGGATCACCAGCAGGCAGGCCAATTGAGGCCCGGTGATCTGAAAATCGTGATCCAGCTTGCGGGAATGCACCTCCACGGCGCGGATGATCTGGCGGAGGGATTTGAGAATTCGAAGCTCATACTGGTCAGCGGGGATGGGAGGTATAGCCAGCACGGCGGATAGCCCGCCACCCGCCGACCCCAGGTCATGGGAATCAAGGTTCCGCTTCTCGTTTTCTTCCACGGGTCTGCCCACTCCTTTCCACACTGTTATGACAAATTATTATCGCAGCCAAGAATATTTCAGCAGGAAAGAAACAACCACCTGCATATACTAAACCTTTTTTAAAAAAAATCCATAGGCGGACTGACAAAATTTTCTTTGCTCTGGGTTTCTCCCTCTCTTTTTTCAGTGTCATTGAGGACGGTTACTCCCGTTGCGCGACGTTTCCCGTGCCTTTATCCAAAAAACTATTGAACTCCAGGCATGGCAAGGCTTTGGTGCAGAGAAAACCCTGATAGTGGTCACAGCGGTGGCGCGCCAAGAGGCCGAACTGCTCCCGGGTTTCCACCCCTTCGGCGATCACTTTGATGCCCAGACTGTGAGCCATCTTGATCATGGTGGTGACCAGGATCAGGTCGTCTGGATTATAGTTTATATCCCGGATAAAGGATTTGTCGATCTTCAGCTTGTCGACCTCGAACCGTTTGAGGTAACTGAGACTGGAATAACCTGTCCCGAAATCATCCAGGTAGAACTCGACGCCGCAGCTTTTCAGCTTAAGTATCTTTTCACGAAGGATATCCTGGTCCTTCATGAACACCGATTCGGTCAGTTCAAAAGCGAGTGAGCCGCCCTCCACCCCATGTCGGCTCATTTCTTCCTCCACTTTGGCGGAAAAACCCTCGTCGAACAATTGCACCGTCGACAGGTTGACCGACACGACCAGATCCCCATAGCCGGCCTGCCGCCAGCATCGCAACTGGCGACAGGCCTCCCCGATCACCCACCGGCCGATGGGAATGATCATCCCGGTGTCCTCGGCCACGGGGATAAACCGGGCGGGAGCAATCAAGCCCTGGTCGGGGTGATGCCAGCGCAGCAGTGCCTCCGCGCCAATCACCCGTTGCGAAGCAAAATCGATCTGGGGCTGGTAATGGAGGGAAAGCTCACCGTTGTCGAGGGCATGACGGAGCCCATTTTCCAGGAACATCCGGTCGCGGACCCTGTGGTCCATTTCTTTCCGGTAAAATTGGAAATTGTTGCTCCCCATCTCCTTGGCATGATACATGGCGTTGTCGGCGTTCTTGAACAGTTGGTGGATCTCGGTCCCGTCGTCGGGATAGAGGCTGATGCCGATACTGGCCGTAATCTTGAAAGATTTCCCTTCGAGAACAAAGGGATCGGCGAAAAGATCCCGGATCTTGCGGACCAGCACCGTAAGTGCGTCCAATTTTTTTATGTCGGTCAGCATGACCAGAAATTCATCCCCCCCCGGACGGCAGACCAGGTCGGTGCTGCGGACAAAACCGAGAAGACGGATCGCTATCTGACAAAGCAACTCGTCTCCGCTGGGATGTCCAAAGGTGTCGTTGACCAGTTTGAAGCGATCCAGATCGATCAGGCAGAGAGCGATGCGGCTCCGGCTTCTGAAGGCCCGGCTCTTCTCCTGGTTGAAGCGCTCCTTCATATGACTGCGGTTGGAAAGGCCGGTCAATGGATCGTGATAGGCGAGAAAGGACATTTTTCTCTGGATTTTTTTCTGCTCGGTATTATCCATCAGGATGGCGATGGCGCCGACAATGCGATTTTGCGCGTCCCAGACCGGAGAGGCAAAAAGCAGGGAAGGCACCCGCGTTCCGTTACGGCGCACCGGCTCATACTCCATCCCTGCAATCGATTCCCCTGCGAGCAGAAGCTGCTTGAATTCTTCGGCGACAAGCTCCGTGCTTTCGGGAATTATCGGCAAGGGCCGCCCCACGACCTCCACTTCCCGCCAGCCGAACAGCGCCTCCGAAGCCTGGTTCCAATGGGTCACCCGGTTTTCCGTATCCAAGGCGAACAGAGGTAGAGGGGATGCCCGATAAACAGCCTCCAGAGTACTGGTGGTCTGTTGCAGACGTACCGCGTCCCGTTTCTGCCGGGTCACATCCTGCAGGGCGCCGAGAACCCTCCGCCTCTCGAAATCGTACTCGGCCATGGCGTGGATATCGATCAAGGCACCATCGGAGGGACGCCGGATCTGGTAATCGGTTTCATAGGGTGTGCCGTTTTCGACAAGGGCCCTGAGTGCCTCCGTCAGCACCGGCCGATACTCCGGCAGGGCAATCTCCCGCACCTCGGCAATGGTCCATTGCCGCTCCATGGGCAACCCATAAATCCGGTGAGCCTCTTCGGAAGCCGTCACCCTTTCACTGACCATGTCAAATTCCCAACTCCCCACATGGGCGATCCGCTGGGCGCAGCGGAACCGGGCTTCGCTCTCCCGCAAGGCATCCTGGATCAAATGGCGCTGGGTGATGTCGAGAATCAACCCTTCCAGGATCACCTCCCCAGAAGACCCCCCTGTCACCACCCTGCCCTGCTCCCAGACCCACCGCTCCCGGCCGTCCTTGCGCCGAATGCGGTATTCGAGCTGGAAGGGGCTGTGAACACGGATCGCCTCCTGAATACCTTCCCAGACCTTCTGCCGATCATCAGGATGGATCACCTCCCCATAGGTCATGATGCCGCCCACCATCATCTCCGCCGGATCATAACCGGTCAACCGGCGGCATCCATCACTGATGAAAAACATCTCCCAGTTCGAATCGTTTCGGCAGCGGTAGGCCATGCCAGGCAGATTGTCGAGAAGAGTCTTTATTTCCCGCCGCGATTCGGCCAGTTTTTCCTCAAGCCTTTTGGCATCCGTGATGTCGCGGGCGATCCCGGCCAGGTAGCGGGGCTGTCCTTCGGCATCGAGGACCAGCCAGGCATGACAATCCATGACCGTCTCGGTGCCATCGGCGGCGATATGCACCGCCTCTCCCCGCCACTCCCCTTCCCTGCGGGTTCTCTCGACGATTTCCTGCTGGAGGGTTCCTTTCGCCGGATTCTCGCCAAAGATGGTGGTCGACTGTCCCATCAGTTCCGGCTCGTCCCGCTTCAATGCCCGGCAGATGGCGCGATTGACAAAGTGGATTCGCCCGTCGAGATCGGTTACCGCCACCTGGTCGCGAATCTCGTCCAGGATCTGCGCCTGCAGATGAATCCGCTCCTCGGTGGATATCCTGCACACGCCGAAGGCGATATCCTCGGCCACCTCCCTGAAAAGGAGAGCCGACTGCCGGTTATGAATATGCTCCAGTGGAACCGAGACCCCGATGACCCCTAACCGTTCATGGCCATGGACAAGGGGCGCAAAGAGGAGACCATGGCCGGGGCTGGAGCGGAAGAAAAAGCCGTCGTCATCCACCGTTGCCTTCCCAGGGGCGACCACCACCTCTCCCCTGTCCAGAAGTTTGCGGGAGAAGGAGCGAAGTTTTTCCAGCTGAAACGGCCGGGGAAGCTCTTCCACGCCGTTTACCTCATAACCGGCGGTGGCCACTTTGGTGATGGCCTCTCCCGACGGATCCATCAACACTACAAAAACCTGAGGACAGCCGAGGGCTTCCCTGAGGCTCCGGCAAACGCCCTGAATCAGTCGACCGGGTTCGGTTTCCTTGGTGATCAGTTGATTGACGCGGCGGATGCCGCTCAAGACAGCGTTGAGATGTCCGATTTCCGTCGCGGTCCTGCCCGGTTCAGACAACAATTTGGCGAGATAGATTCCGAAGACCATGAAAAAGGCGGAGCCACCAAGACGGGTGCCGATCTGAAGGGGAGAAAGACCGGTGGCAAGAGAGGCCAGAAAGGGTTTTCCGCCGAAAGAAAGGAAGTCGAGTAGCGCCTCCACCATCCAATATAACGCCCCCAACCCTAAACATGCCAGGATTACCCGCTGTTCCCGTTTCATAAGCCAACCCTGTACAAAATTGTCGTTGATTCGGGCTTTAAAAAAATTTAACAAAAAAAGCATCACTTTGTAAAAAGGATGCTTTTTGTCTTTTGCATGGACCCTGCCTAAACTGGTATGTCACTCTAAAAAAATTCATTCTCGAAAAGGCGCATATTTTGCAGAATTTATTGGCAACAACGCATTCCTTCCAGCGGGAATGCCATTTCTTCGGTCGCCCCTTGTGTTTTACCTCCTTCACAGGGGGCTTTTTTTATCCATAATTTTCAAATACTTGAAGGACTCTTCCAGCGAAATCCACAAGAACCAGGCAGACAGGTTTGCCCTGCTCGCCGGGGAGTGTATTGTGGCATTTTTTCCACAACCCGTTTCGACGGGAAAAAAATCGCCATTTTGCGACAGCGAACCTTCAACCTTTTTGATCCTGCGGCGGGATCCTCATTCACCGCGACAAAATCCATCGACAAAATTGAAAGCGGGGAGGAACAGCATGTCCCCCCCCGCATTTACTTCCCGTTGAATTAATGTCGCGGTTTCCTTAGAGCCGGCCGGAAACCATAAAATCCGCGGCTTTATTTGAGTTGGTCGGCAGGAATAAGCCAAAATTTGTCCATGTCGACACCGAAGACGAGTACTCCGATGGCCCTGTCACTTTCGATAACCGGCACCGAAACATGAGCAAGAAAAGCCTTGGTGCTGCGATCGAACCTGACATCATCGACAAACACCGTTCCCACTCCCTTATCAAAGGATTTCTGGAATTTAGCTTCATCCCCCTGCCAGTAGTCGGAGGTTTTTTCCGACATGGCGATATTGGCCCCCTGGTTGTCCACCAGGAAAATTTCCCGCAAAAACGGATACATGTCACGTATTTCGAGCAGGTGCTTGCCCACGGGTGAAGTCATCATCCCTTTCATGACATCGTCGAGGCCCGCCGTGGTCATCCATTTTTCATCCGCCTTCCTGATCTGATCGAGGGTCTTTCCCTTGGAATTCTCAGCTTTTACGGCATCCACGATAACAGTGTCGGCGGCAAATTGAATCAGCCTGGTATTGGCGTAGTGGGTGACCTTTTCGACCGGCGTCTCCGCCCGGGAAAGGGGCGGCCCGATTATCAGTGCGGCAAAAAAGGCAAGCAGACAGAGGCAAAAACTCTTGTTCATCATGAATCTTTCTCCTTTTTTCCAGTTGACGGAAACAAAACAAAGCCGGGCACGTAAATCAAGCCACGAGCACCTCAAGTTTTCATTTCAAAAAATTAAGGGAGTTTTTCTCAGTCCGCTTTTTATGCAAGGTTATGGCCAAACGAACCGAAGGAAGCCCCTTCCGTCAGGAATTCTTTCTGCGGGGACAGGAAACACCCTTCTTGTCAACCAGGAATCACAGATCATCCAGATCCTTTTTCCAAGAGGATTTGCCAACATAGTCCATTCCGGCGGTACGGTTGAGAATCTGGCGCTTCAACAGGCGCAGCACCTCCTGCCGGTCCAGCAACCCGACCAGCATATTTTCCTCATCCACTACCGGCAGGTAACGAATCCCATCCTGGTCAAAAAACGGCAGGACCTCTCCCAGGCTCAGGTCGCTGGTAACTGAGGGATGGCCGATGTCGGCCACGTCTCCGGCAATGACAAACTTGTCGATATCCTCTTCCAAAAACAGGGATTTCATCTGATCGAGGGCGATGCTTCCCTTGTAGTGACCCTGTTTTCCCCTCACCGGAAAAAAGATATGGTCGCTCTCCTTGAATTTGGCCAGGATGCCGGAAACGGACGTGTCCTCTTCAATTACATCGAGTTCTTTGGCCATGGCGGCGGACACCGGAAAGGGGGCCAGAAGGTCGGCTTCCGTTTCCCCGAGGGCGTTGAACCCTCCGCTGACCTTTCCTGCGGGATAGGGTTCCTGGCTCTCGTAGATCTTGAACGGGCCGGAAAGTGCATAGCCTACCGCGCTGCCGACGAAAACAGGCAGAATGACGCTGAAATTGCGCGTTGCCTCCATAAGCAGAATGGGCAGGGAGAAAGGCACCTTGCCGACGGCGGAAAACAGGGCGGCCATGCCGATCACCGCATAAAGGCCCATGGGATTTCCGACGGGAAAAAAGGATTCAAACGCCAGGCCCAGGAAACCGCCCATCATGCAGCCGATGTAGAGGCTGGGGGCCAGTACCCCGCCGGCCCCGCCGCTGGCCACGGTGAAGGCAGTCCCGATGATCTTGCCGAAACAAAGAAGCAGCAAAAACCAGATTCCGTAATAGCCCTCGATGGCCTCCTGCATGGCTCCGTAGCCCAGCCCCCAGAGCTGCATGCCGATCATCGCGACGAGGCAACCGTGCAGCAGGCCGCCGATGCCGGGCTTGATCCAGTCGGGCAGCTTGGAAGCGCGGGCGATGTGGAATATCTTGTAGAAAAAACGCACGTAGAACCAGCCCACAAGGGAGCTGGCAATCCCCGCGGTGACGGCGAATATCAGGTTGTAGAGGCCGAATTGCCACACCGTCTCCATATGGAACAGGGCCTCGAAGCCATAGAAGTAGCTGAAAACCAGATAGGAAATGGTGGCCGAAAAGAGTGCCGGCAGAATACTTTTGGCCTCCATGCCGTGCTCGTAGAGAACCTCGCAGACAAAGAGCGCGCCGCCGACGGGAGCCCGGAAGATGGCCGCCAGACCGGCCGAGGCGCCGCACATGGCCAGCAGGCGGAAGTCGCGCCGACCCAATTTGACGCCAAGAAACTTGTCGAGGCGCAGAAACTGGAGGAAACGAGCCGCAATGGCACCCAGACCGGTGCCGATATAGGCGGTGGGGCACTCCTTGCCGCAGCTTCCCCCCGAGCCGATGGTGAT
>JAAZDE010000118.1 GCA_012512925.1 Desulfuromonadaceae bacterium | reverse complement strand
TCTTACAACACCGTGACCGGAATAGCCGTGGATGGCTTCCGTGGCTTTGAAGCCGCCGTGAACAACGGTGGCGATTTCATGGATGGCCTCAAAGGGGCCACAGGCGAGGCCGTCAAGGGCTATATCACCAGCAAGGCCCTCTCCTATGGCGCTGGCAAAATCTCCTCGGCCTACGCCCGTCCCAACGGCCCCCTGCCCGACCTCGACAATCCCGGCGCCAGAAAGAGCAGTACCTCCCCGGCGGCTAAGACCAGCACCTCCCCAGCGGCTAAAAGCGGCTCCCCAGCGGCTAAAAGCGGCACCTCCCCTGATGCCCCCACACAGGTCCGGGCCAAAGGCAAACCCGCCATCGACGCCGACGACTTCAAACGCCCCCTCTCCCAGCAGGAGATGGCGGTTTACCGGGAACAGGTGGCCGATGGACGCATCAGGGTGACCTCCTACAAAAAGACCTACGAGAAACTGGAGGCCGCCCGTCAGGCCGGGGCTCCCCCTTCGGAAATCAAAAAAATCCTGGTCGAACTCGACGACCGCTCCGCGAAGATACACAGCTCGCCACAGGCCAAAATGATGATGAAAACCCTCCAGAAAGATCCCAAAAACCTGGACCTCATCAAACGCTACAGCAATTCGATGGACCGGGTCCACCAGAAGGTCGAAAAACGGTACCAACAGGAGATGGATGAACGGGGATGGAGCCGCGAGGAGCTGGAAGCCATCCGGAACAGGCCCGACCCCGCCGATCTGCAGCGTGCCCGTGAAAAACAGGCACGAGGGGAGACCGTACAGCCTGAAGACCTCCTGGGCAGCAAAACCGTTAACATGGACTACGACGCCGGCCGGAAAGCCAGAACAGGCCCCGACGGACGCACCCTGCCTCCGGTGAAGAACGGAGAGCCCACCTCCGTGGAGGCCTGGCACACCGACGCCCAGCAGGCCTGGGAAAAGGCTTTCCATGCGGAAACCGGACAAAACGCAGCCCACTCCTGGGAGAACATCACCCATTCCAAGGTGGGCGACGCCTATGCCGACCTCAACGTACTCCAGAAAAACGGCATCCTCCACGCCAACAAGGCATGGGCCGGACAAACAGCCGACGTCACCTATTTCAAGGGAGAACATATCAGGCAGTCGCCCGAATTCCAGAAGGTGGAGAAATATGTCGAAATCGCCCGGGGTACCGCCAAGGACTACCGCACCAAGATGAACCCCCTCATGGAAAGCAAAAAGCCCCAGCCGGGAACGGCTTCCCATGAGGCGTGGCAAAAACACAAAAACTACTGGGACTCCGTTAACGGGGTCATGGAACAGATGGGCACCGGCCGCAAGGACCCCATGACCGCCGACCGGGAAATCCGCGAAATCACCGGCGGCAAAAGCCTCCTGGAAGTGACCTTCGACTTGCGTAACTTCATGGAATCCCTCATGAAGTTGTAATCCGGGTGTATCAATGGGATCCTACTTTAATGTCCTCAGAGTGCTGGGACTTCATGAAGATTTTCTGAAGCTGGCAGCCGACGATGAATTCGGCAGAAAACTTCAGGATCTGGCATTACTTTGCAAGAAACCAAAAAAACTTACTGAGGGGAACAAGTCTGAATGCAGTCAAGACTCTTTCAACTAAAGCTAATCGCTACCTGAACTGGTCGGCGGCGGCCAGGAGCAGGTACAGCATGCGTGGTGCCAAAGCGAACCACCCTGAACTGGTCTCCGGCGGCCAGCGGCAATAAGCAAATAAGG
>JAAZDE010000012.1 GCA_012512925.1 Desulfuromonadaceae bacterium | reverse complement strand
TTGGTAAACCAGTTCCACCGCCAGGCCGTCCAGTTTCAGTTCACAGAAATAGTTGATGGGCTGGGAAGACTTGAGGAGCCGCTTGACACGGGCGTCAAAGTCGCGGAGATCCCCCAGAGTGAGGGCGTTTTCCAGTGAGAGCATCGGCTGAGAATGGCGTACTGTTGCAAATCTGTCCAGGGGCGGGGCGCCGACCCGCCGGGAGGGGGAATCAGGGGCGATCAGTTCAGGAAACTCC
This sequence comes from Desulfuromonadaceae bacterium, assembly GCA_012512925.1. Classification (GTDB taxonomy): domain Bacteria; phylum Desulfobacterota; class Desulfuromonadia; order Desulfuromonadales; family JAAYDE01; genus JAAYDE01. The sequence goes on along the minus strand of JAAZDE010000012.1, from coordinate 14,825 downwards.
TTTTCGATCTCCAGCAACTCCCGGAACAGTTGGTCATAGTCGGCGTCGCTGATTTCCGGGTTGTCGAGAATGTAATAGAGATGGTTGTGGTGATGAAGGAGCCGGCAGAGTTCCCGGTAGCGTTGTTGAACGGCGGATGACATCCTTCCCCTCCTTTGCAGAAAATCCTTTAAAAACCCTGTGTTGTGCCTGACGGGATGTATAGCAGGAAAGCCAGGGTCTGACAACTGTGCATCCGAGGCTTGCGGAAGATTGTAAAATTTCTCTCCATAGGCTATATTTCAGAAAAAAATCTTATAGTTATCCACTTTTTCAGGGTTATCTCATGGAGTATGATCAATTGGCCGAATTGGCCGGCCTGGCAGCTCTGCTGGCCCTGTCCGGTTTTTTTTCCGGTTCCGAAACCGCTGTTCTCTCCCTCGATCGGCTGAGGCTTACCTACCTGGTCACCAAGAAGAGACCGGGCGCCCAGTATCTGGAATCGATCCTCAACCCTCCGGATCGCCTGATAACCGCCATCCTCATCGGCAACAACCTCGTCAACATCGCCGCCTCGGTCTTCGCCACCACCTTTTTTGTCCGTCTTTACGGCGAACGGGGGGATGTGCTGACCATCCTCGTCCTGACCCCGGTGATTCTGATCTTTTCCGAGATCCTGCCCAAGGTGTTCGCCGCCAACAATGCCGAAAAAGTTTCCTTTTTCGTGCTTCGACCGATTCGTCTGGTGATGTTTCTGCTGGCGCCCCTGGTTGCCCTGATCGGTGGCTTGAGCCGGCTGCTGAGCCGTTTTCTGGGGAGACGGGAATGGTCGCCGACGATCTCCGAGGAGGAGATCCGCACCTTGATTTCCGTCGGTGAGAAGAGCGGGGTGGTGGCCAAGGAGAAGCGGCGCATGCTGCACGGCATATTCGAACTGTCCAAAACCAGGGCGCGGGATGTGATGATTCCCCGCACCGAGGTGGTCGGGATCGAGGTCAGTACCCCTTTTGACGAGGTGCTGCGCATCGTCCGGCAGGAAGAGCATTCCCGCTATCCGGTCTTCGAAGAGAGCCTGGACAATATCATCGGCACCATTCACTCCAAGGATATCCTCGGTTTCATCGATAAAAAGGAAAGTTTTTCCCTCCGCGGGATCGCCCGTGAGCCCTATTTCGTCCCCGAATCGAAACGCATCGAGAAACTGCTGCAGTCTTTTCGGGAGCGGCACATCCACCTGGCGGTGGTGGTGGACGAATACGGCGGGGTGGAGGGAATCGTCACCCTGGAGGATATCTTCGAGGAGATCGTGGGCGAGATCCAGGATGAATACGATCTGGAAGAAGATTTTCTTTTCCGGGAGCTGGCGCCGGGACGTTTTCTCATCGACGGCAGCGCCCCGATCCGCACCGTCAACCGCAAGTTCAACCTTCACCTTTCCGAGAAACATGTCAACACCCTGGCCGGGTTCATTCTTTTCACCATGGGTACGATCCCCCGGCAGGGGGATATCTGCACCTTTGAGAGTACGACTTTCAAGGTCGTGAATGTGGCGGATCGGCGTATTGAAATCATCGAGATGGTTCTCCCGGAAAAGGCTTAGCGCCGGATATAAAAACCGGCGGGGCTTTGCCGGATCCATCTCGTAAGGCTTGTCGCATCCTGCCCTGCATCGCAGCTTTTTAGATGTTAATCCTTTGCCTTGGACGACGGGATTGACTTATGATACTTTTTTCGGCCAAGGCGGAAATCCCATCGCTCAAGCTTTTCCAACGGAGTAGTCAATGATTGACCTGCTCATCAAAAAAATTTTCGGCAGTAAAAACGACCGGGAACTGAAGCGGCTGACGCCGCTGGTTGATAAGATCAATGCTCTGGAATCCGGACTGATCCCCTCAAGCGATCAGCAACTGGCGGCCAAAACAGCAGAGTTCCGTCAGCGCCTGGGCAATGGAGAGAGTCTTCAGAGCCTTCTCCCCGAGGCCTTTGCCGTGGTCCGGGAGGCCAGCCGCAGAGTGCTCGGCATGCGCCATTTCGATGTCCAGCTCATCGGCGGCATGGTTCTCAACGCCGGCAAGATAGCGGAGATGAAAACCGGCGAGGGGAAAACCCTGGTGGCCACCCTACCCTCCTATCTCAACGCCCTGGAAGGAAAAGGTGTCCATGTGGTCACTGTCAATGACTACCTGGCTCGCCGCGACTCTGAATGGATGGGGAAAGTTCATTCTTTTCTTGGTCTGACGGTGGGCTGCATCGTCCATGGCCTCACCGACTCCCAGCGCAAGGAAGCCTACAACGCCGATATCACCTACGGCACCAACAACGAATTCGGTTTTGACTATCTGCGCGACAACATGAAATTCACCCTGGCCGACTATGTCCAGCGGGAACTTAACTACGCCATCGTTGACGAGGTGGACTCGATTCTCGTCGACGAGGCACGCACCCCGCTCATCATCTCCGGCCCCAGCGAGGAATCGAGTGAACTCTACTACACCGTGGACCGCATCATCCCGCTGCTGAATAAGGGGCAGGTCATCGAACACCGTGACGGCAAGATCGGCCAGACGGTGCGGGAATATACCGGGGATTACACCATCGACGAGAAGGCCAAGAGCTCCTCCCTCACCGAGGAAGGGGTGGCCAAGGTGGAAAAACTGCTGGCGGTGCAGAATCTCTACGATCCCGTCAACATCGTCCTCCTTCACCACGTCAATCAAGCTCTCAAGGCCCACGCCCTGTTCCGGCGCGATGTCGACTACGTGGTCAAGGACAACGAGGTGATGATCGTCGACGAATTCACGGGACGGCTGATGCCGGGCCGGCGCTGGAGCGACGGACTCCACCAGGCGGTGGAAGCCAAGGAAGGGGTCAAGATCGAGAGTGAGAACCAGACCCTGGCTACCATCACCTTCCAGAACTATTTCCGCATGTACAACAAACTTTCGGGAATGACCGGCACCGCCGACACCGAGGCGGCCGAGTTCAATGAGATCTACAAGTTGGAGGTGATGGTCATCCCAACCAACATGGCCATGATCCGCATTGACCATTCCGACATCATCTACAAAACCGAAAAGGAGAAATTCGCCGCCGTTATCGAAGATGTCATCGGGTGTCACCAGAAAGGGCAGCCGGTACTGGTCGGGACCATCTCCATCGAGAAATCGGAACTGCTCTCGGAGATGCTCAAGAAACGGGGCATCCCTCACCACGTTCTCAACGCCAAACAGCATGAACGAGAGGCCGAAATCGTCGCCCAGGCAGGACGCAAGGGGGCGGTCACCATCGCCACTAATATGGCCGGTCGCGGCACCGACATCATCCTCGGCGGCAATCCGGAGTTGCTGGCCCAGCGGGAGGCGTTTCCCGCCGAAGAGGGGCGGCCGAGCTTCGAGGAACTCCTCCCGGTCTATCGCGAGCGTTGCGCGCTGGAGAAGAAGGAGGTTATCGCCGCCGGCGGTCTCTATATCCTCGGCACCGAGCGTCATGAGTCGCGGCGCATCGACAACCAGTTGCGCGGCCGTTCCGGACGTCAGTGAGATCCAGGCGCAAGCCGCTTTTACCTGAGCCTGGAGGACGATCTGCTGCGTATATTCGGGTCCCATCGGGTCGCCTTTGTCATGGACAAGCTGAAGATTCCGGAAGGGGAGCCGATCGAGCACCGCTTCATCAACCGCGCCATCGCCAATGCCCAGAAGAAGGTGGAGGCCCACAATTTCGATATCCGTAAACACCTGATTGAATACGACGATGTCATGAACAAGCAGCGCGAGGTGATCTACGGCCAGCGCCGCGAGATTCTGTCGGGAGAAAACATCCGGGAAACGGCCTTGGGGGTGATTGAAGAAACCATCGGGGACATCGTGGCCACCTTCTGCCCTCCCAAAACCAAGCCCAAGGAGTGGAACTGGGATAATCTGCCTGAGGATTTTTACAGTCTATTCTTTTTCCATCCACAGCTTCCCGATCCGGAAGCGCCCGACCTCACCGACATCGTTCTGGAAAGAACCCTTTTTGACCAGGTGCGGCTCCGTTTTGAGGAAAAGGAGCGGGAATTCTCCCCGGCGCTGATGGAAAAACTGCTGACCATGCTGCTCCTTCAGGCCATCGACAACCAGTGGAAGGATCATCTTCTCTCCCTCGATCATCTGCGGGAAGGGATCGGGCTGCGGGGCTACGGCCAGAAAAACCCCAAGGAAGAGTACAAAAAAGAGGCCTATTCCCTGTTCATGGAGATGATGGGGAGGATCCGTCAGGATTTTCTCGGCAAGCTGTTCCGGGTACAGCTCGCCAACGAAAGCGAGATGGAACAGGCCCGCCGCGAAGAGGAACGGCGCCGCAAACGGATTTTCGATGCTCTCGGCGCCGGCGAAGATGGCCAGAAACCGGTCACCCGCAACGAGGAGAAGGTGGGACGCAACGATCCCTGCCCCTGCGGCAGTGGCAAGAAATACAAGAAGTGCTGCGGGAAATGATCGAAAAATGATCTTTGAAGGTTCCGATTTCGCTTTTTAAACGAGGAATGACGGAAATGGAAAAGGTGTTGAAAAGAATCAGGGGATTCAAGTTTGCGGCCCGCTCCTCGGCCGTCAAATCCGCGGGGAAACCCGATCTGGCTTTGATCTTCTCCGATCTGCCGGCCCGTTGTGCGGCGGTTTTCACCACCAACCGGGTAAAGGCGGCGCCGCTTGTCGTCTCTGCGCCCCGTATCCGCAAGGGGCTTTGCCAGGCGGTTCTGATCAACAGCGGCAACGCCAATGCGTGTACCGGGGAAGCGGGCCTGAAGGACGCCCTGCGCTGCTCCGAACTGGCCGCCCAGGCCCTGGGCATCAGTGAGGAACTGGTGGCGGTTTCTTCCACCGGCATCATCGGCCGGCCGATGCCGATGGAAAAACTGGAACGTCACATCCCCCTGCTGATTCCAATGCTTCAACCCGGCCAGGCCAAGGGGGTGGCGGAAGCTATTCTCACCACCGACGCCTTTATCAAGATGGCGGCGGAAAGTGAAGAGGGGGAAGGGGGCTACCGCATTCTCGGCATTGCCAAAGGGGCGGGAATGATCCACCCCAACATGGCCACCATGCTGGCCTACATTCTCACCGACGCCTGCGTGGACGGCGCATTTCTCAACGACGCCCTGCGCCAGGCGGTGAACCGCTCCTTCAACTGCATCACTGTCGACGGCGACACCTCCACCAACGACACCGTGCTGCTGCTGGCCAACGGGCTGGCGGAAAACCCCGAGATCAAAAAGGAAGCAGCGGCCGCCGGCTTTGTCGAAAAACTGACCAAGGTTTGTCTGGAGCTGGCCAAGATGATCGTCCGCGACGGCGAAGGGGCGACCAAACTGGTGCGCATTCAGGTCGACGGGGCGGAGAGCGAAGCGGTCGCCCGCACTGTAGCCAAGAGCGTCGCCACCTCGAATCTGCTCAAAGCCGCCTTTTTCGGCGCCGACCCCAACTGGGGGCGGGTTATCGCCGCGGTGGGCTATTCCGGCGCCGCTATCGATCCGAATCGGGTGAATATCCGTTTCGATCAGGTTCTGCTCGTCGAAAACGGTCAGGGGACCGGCTCCGAGGCCAAGGACCAGGCCCACCAGGTCATGAAACAGCCGGAATTCACCGTCACCGTCGATCTTCGCATGGGGAGCGGGTCGGCCTTCTACTACACCTCCGACCTGACCTATGATTATGTCCGCATCAACGCCGATTACCACACCTGAGGCAGGGATTCGATCGCCGGCTTCCTTCATCGACCATACCCTCCTCCGGCCTCAAGCCGGTGGCGGGGAGATCCGCCGCCTTTGTGACGAAGCGCGCCATTTCGGCTTCGCTTCGGTTTGCGTTCCTCCGCTGCATGTCCCTCTTGCGGCCGAACTGCTGGCCGGATCCCCGGTGCGGATCGGTACCGTTGTCGGTTTTCCTCTCGGTTACACTCTGCCTGCGGTCAAGGTTTTTGAAGCGGAGCAATTGATTCGCTGCGGCGCCACGGAACTCGACATGGTGATTTCCCTGGCAAAGGTGGGGGAGAAAAATTACTCGGCCATTGGCGCGGAGATCGCAGCCGTGGTTTCTGCGGCCAAGGGCGTTCCGGTCAAGGCGATTATCGAATGCTGTTATCTGAAGGACGCCGAGAAAGCGCTCCTCACCGAACGGGTTGCCGACAGCGGCGCGGCTTTCGTCAAAACCTCGACCGGTTTCGGGCCGGGAGGGGCCGTTGTCGATGATGTGAGGATACTGGTGTCGGCAGCCAGGGGAAGAATCGGCGTCAAGGCGGCCGGGGGCATCCGCTCCTGGGAGGATTGCCGGCGCTTCCTGGAAGCGGGGGCCAGTCGCATCGGCACCAGCAACGCCCTTCGTATTCTCGAGGAGTGGCGAAAGGCGATGCCTGGGTGAAAGCGCCAGCCATCCGCCGGGTTTTTGTCATTGTTCTCGACGGTGTCGGCATCGGAGCCGCCCCCGACGCCGCCGATTATGGGGATGAGGGGGCCAACACCCTGTTCCATGTCCTGGAAAATGTTTCCGGACTGACCCTTCCCACCCTGGCGCGACTGGGCCTCGGCAATATCGTCTCCCTTCCCCGCGTGCCTCCCGCTGGCCGTCCCCTTGCCGCCTTCGGTTCCATGGAAGAGGCCTCTGCCGGCAAGGACACCATTGTCGGTCACTGGGAACTGGCGGGTCTCATCAGCAGAAAGCCCTTCGCCGTTTACCCGCAAGGTTTCCCCTGCGAGATTATCGCTGCCTTCCGCAAGGCCACCGGCCTTTCCCCCTTGGGTAACGTTGCCGCTTCCGGGACGGAGATTATCCGCTCCCTTGGGGCGGAGCATATCCGCAGCGGCCGACCCATACTCTATACCAGTGCCGACTCGGTTCTCCAGATCGCCGCCCACGAGGAGATCCTCCCGCCGCCGCGGCTTTATGAGATTTGCCGGCTGGCCCGTGGTATCCTCGATCCCTATCGCGTCGCCAGGGTCATCGCCCGCCCCTTCACCGGCCGTTCACCGGAAAATTTTCGGCGTATCGCCGGCCGCCGGGATTTTGCCATGGCGCCGTCGGAACCCACCATTCTCGACAGGGTAACGGCCAAAGGGTTGCCGGTTTTTGCCATCGGAAAAATCTTTGACATCTTCGCCGGGCGGGGGATCACCCGTTCCTTTCCGACCCTGAACAACGCGGATGGCATGGCTACGATCGAGGGGGTTCTCGATTTCCTCGATGAAGGGTTGGTGATGGCCAACCTGGTCGATTTCGATACGAATTTCGGCCACCGGCGGGATGTTTGCGGTTTTGGCGCCGCATTGGTGGAATTGGATGCCTGGCTGAAGCATTTTATTCGACTACTGGGCCATTCCGATCTGCTGATCCTCAGCGCCGACCATGGCTGCGATCCCACCCGCCCCGGCAGCGATCACACCCGCGAGGTCGTGCCCCTGTTGGTTTATTGTCCCAAATTAGCGAAAGGGAAAAATCTGGGGCGGAAAAAGAACTTCACCGAGGTTGCGGCGCTGGTCGGAGCGGTCTTGGGATGTCAATCCGCAGGTGGAACCTTGGGAATTTTCCCGTTGGCGGAGGAAGGAGAATAGGAACGGGGAGGTCAGGCGGATTTTTTCAATTTGAAGTCAATGAGGGATTCATCCCCCGGAGAAAGACAGCTTTTGGGGGGAACCTCTTCCTCCATCTCTCCGCGGAAACATTTTTCGATGAAGATTTCCAGCAACCGGGTGTCTTCCTTGGTCAAATTGAAAAACTCAAGGCCGATTCCCTCCAGAAAGTTGTTTTCCACGCCGGGAGCAATTTGATAACAGACCCTTCCGGCCACCTCCATTTCCTTTTTCATCCCCAATAAAGGGAAAAGAACCTGTACCTGGGTCCCTTTCCTTAGACGGGAACTGTTTTTTAAAAACATCCCCTGGACACTTAAGCTGAGAACTTCACTGAAACGGGATTCTCCGTCGGTGGAGATGATGGCGGGAAGTTGGACAGCCAGGCGCATATTGCGGCGAGGCACCTTTTCAAGGTGCCCCTGTATGAGCTGAAAAAGGGAAAAAACATTTATGGGCACAGGTAGAATATTGTCGGCAAGATCTTTGAGATCCTCGAAATCCGGGTGCTCTCGGTTGAAAAGCAGGATAAGAGGGAAATCTCTGGTGGAGATGACCTTCCGCAGGCCATTTTTCAAAGGAGGGGTTCCGTCGGGGAAAAGATCTGAGCCCATGATGAGAAGATCTGCCTTCATCCCTTTCAGGATCGCTTCCACCCGTTCCGGGCTGGAGGAAACAAGAACCCGGTAACCCCAATGTTTCAGGATGACTTCGAGGGTATTCAGAAGATGTTCACGGCGGTCACCGATTACGATAAGTTTCAATCCACACTCTCCCCAACGACTTGTTACCGGGTAAGCGTCCTGACTGATCCCCTTATTTGATAATTGTAAAGCGTGGCGGCCGGAATGACAATAAACGTCATTCCGGCCGCTACGCATAAATATTGGAAGTCTTGTGCTGCCTGCAGGGAAACAGGAGGTTAACCTTGTTTTGATTTGGCTTTACTGGCTCTTGCTTTGGCCAGGTTGTCGCCCAAACCGCGGGCAATGGCCATCTGACGGCGGCTCTCGGAGTAGTTTTTGGCGGCCAATGGCTGTGTTTTGGGAATGTCAAATTTTTGCCGATATTCTTTCGGAGTCGTGTCATGAGCAGATTTGAGGTGGCGGGCAAGGGTTTTCATCTCCTTCCCACAAATCATGCAGGTAACCTTATCCTTTTTGAATGCCTTCTTCAGACCGATGACCGGAGGAGCTTCCATTTCCGTTGCCGGAGTTTCGGTTGTTTCAACGGTTCCTTCGGTTTCCTCCCCTTTATACAACTTGGCGAGGACATTATGAACCTCACCTATTTCCAACAAAAGCTCTTCCTTGTTGACCGATGTCTTTGAAACATGGGCTTTGACGATTTCAGCGGCCATTTCCAGTAATTTTGACATGCAATTTCTCCTTTAAAAAAAGAATGGAATAATCGGATGAATTCAACCTTATCAAGGCTAACTTAAATATAAAAAATAAAAATTTCAACTTATTTTTAAACAATTTTATCCGATTGCCATTTAAGATGAATAAATTTTTGAAGTGTTGGAACTGCGTGATCAATTAGGTCCATGGTCAAAAGCAGTTTTTGTTTTTTTTATAATTCGCCGAATAGGCTGACTCGCCTCATTGCTTATGCATTTTGAAAATGTCATCCGAATCTTGAAAAACATAAAATCTCTTTTGGGTAAGGTGAACTTGTAAGAAGTGGCAAAAAATCTACCAGAAGTGTTCAGGAGTAAAGGCTGCCCCTGCATATCGTGGTTTGAGGTTTCCATTGGAGAGATAGTTTTCGAAGAAGGAATCTAGGGACGGTCATTGAAAAATCTTTTGGATGCTTTTCGGCGCTACGGTCGGCCAAATTGAACTCTCCGCCATGTCGGAGCGGCCGGGTCTGCAAAATTTTCGTTCTTTTTTAGTTTTCGGTTCAAGGATTGCATATTTGCAATGGCGCCAGGAGGTGCAGGAACTCGGTTATCGTCGGCTACCCTGTTTTCTGTTATTATTTCCCATGGCGGTCATGGTCGGTTGACGTACCAAGATGCGGCAGGTTGCTGAAAAGCTTTGATTTTGGCCCTTTTGCCAGGTGGCGGGGATTTTTCAGATGCGCTCATCTTGTCGCATATACTTTTCTTTTCAAAATCTGCGTGTCTTGGCAAAACAGCCAAATTCTGGTTTTCCGGCACCCGGATAGAGCGGGATCGCGGTATTCGCTGCGGACAAGGAGGATATGAATGAGCAGAAAGCTGTTGTTGGCGGATGACAGTGTAACCATTCAAAAGGTTATCGAGATCACTTTTGCCAACCAGAATTTTGACTTGACCATGGTGGGGAACGGCGATGACGCCCTGGAAAAAGCCAGGAACGACCCCCCGGACATCATCCTGGCCGACATAATCATGCCTGGGAAGAACGGTTATGAACTCTGCCGGGCCGTCAAACAGACACCCGATCTGGCTCATATTCCCATTCTTCTTCTGGTCGGTAGTTTTGAGCCTTTTGACGAAGAAAAGGCTCGCGCCATCGGAGCCGATGGCTGGATTGCCAAACCTTTTGAAACCCAGGCCCTGATCGGCAAAGTCCAGGATCTTTTGGAGAAGGCTTCTCCCCCCCGCGCAGCCGCCGAGCCCGACGCCAATTTGGCGGCTGAGGAGGATGCCAGACCTGACCTGCTTTTCGAAGAGGAAGAGGGTCTCAGTTTCTCTGTCGACCTGGAGGAAATTGCCGCACCGGCGGCTGCCGCCGCTCCGAATATATTTGCCGATGTGGAAGAGTCCGGGCCGTCGGCCACTCTTTCCGATATCCGTTTACCCGAAACTCAGGAAAAGGATTCTCGCGAGGAGTTGCCGGAAGATTTCCTGACACAGGATGAACCCGGTTCGGAACTCCCGGAGCCGGTCGAAGAAGCGATTGAGAGGGTTCCCGATTTTTCTTTCAATGCCGATGAAGGCCAGCCCCTTTCGGATGGGATGGTCACAGTCCCGGAATCCGAATTCCCCTTCGAATTTTATTCCGGGCCGGAAAAGGAGGAGGGGGCGATTTCCACCCCGGCTATGAAAGAGGAGACCTTTTCCTCCATTGGCGAGGGGTCCGAATTTTCACCCCCATCTCGACAGGAAGAGGAAACTTTGGCGACGGAAGAGGTCAGATTCCTTTCCCAGCCATTTTCTCCGGGGGAGGAGGAAGAGGTCCTTTTCCTGAGCGAGGATGATATCCTGGTGGAGGAAGAGGATCTGAGCATCCCTGAAGAAACCTCTTATCCGGATGTCAAGAAGGTGGAGGAAGAACAGGTACCGGGAAATTTGGCCCTGGCATGCCAAGGATTGTCCGAGGAAGAACCATCCCTTGCCGGCGAGGAGGCTACCGCTGAGGTAGAGCCGATGCTCATTGAAGAGCCCCTGGCTGAACCGGAGTCAATGTTCATCGAAGAACCTCTGCCTGAACCCGAGTCAATAGCGACCGAAGGGCCTCCCGCCGTATCGCAACTGCTGTTTGAGCTTGAAGAACCACCCGAAAGGGAGGACAGTGACAAGGAAGAGGTGGAATTCTCCGTCGATACCTTTGCCGGTGAGGATTTGGTCGAGGAGGAGACGGAGCCCGTGGCTGCCGAACCGGTCGCCGATCTGCTGAAGTTCGATCTTTCGAATGAGGGAGGCGAAGACCTTCAGCCGGAGACAACCCTTGCTGTGGAGACGGCCGCAGAGGAAGACGCTGCGGCTCCAGAGACCGTTCCGGCCGTGGCAGCCAATGCCGTCGAGCAAAAAATCGCTTCCCTTGGTGATGAAGAACTCTATGCCATTGTTGAAAGAGTGGCCAAGGACAGGCTGGACAAGATGGCTCTGGAAATTCTTGAAAGGATCGCCTGGGAAGTGGTTCCCAACATGTCGGAAAGCCTTATCAGGGAGGAGATCCGCAAAATCAGGGAACTGCAGCGCTGAAGCGGCAACCGGCCTCTGCCGGGAAAAATCGTTTAAACCTTTGTTTGGAAACGGGGATTTTTCAATCCCCGTTTCTTTTTAGGGCCAATTGTTATAAAGTGACCTCCTTGAAACAGACTGCTGAAAAACTGCCCCTTTGGCCTTCGTGCGCCGCTGCCGGGATTGATGGATCAATGATATTGAAACCCTGCAATCCGGGGTCGGCGCGCATTATCCCTCCCGGGCTAAATGACCAAATTCATGTTTTGCAGCGGCCTGACAATCAATTGCCCGATTGGAGGATGTATTGAAATGACGGAAAAGCTGCTCAGTAAGGGGTATGATCCCAAGGATGTGGAAGACAAGTGGTACCGGTTCTGGGAACAGCACGGTTTTTTTCATGCCGATGAAAACTCTCCCCGCTCCCATTATTCCATCGTCATTCCTCCCCCGAACGTCACCGGCGTTCTGCATATGGGACATGCCCTCAACAATACCCTTCAGGATATCCTGGTGCGCTGGAAACGGATGACCGGGTATGAAGTGCTGTGGATGCCGGGGACCGACCATGCCGGGATCGCCACCCAGAACGTGGTGGAAAAACAACTTGCCGCCGAAGGGAAGGACCGGCATGAACTGGGGCGGGAAGGGTTTGTCGAGCGGGTCTGGCAGTGGCGTCGCGAGTCCGGCGGCCAGATCATCCATCAGTTGAAGCGGCTCGGAGCCTCTTGTGACTGGGAACGGGAACGTTTCACCATGGATGAAGGATTGTCGCGGGCGGTGCGCGAGGTTTTCGTCACTCTCTATGAAGATGACCTCATCTATCGCGACAACCGCCTCATCAACTGGTGCCCCCGTTGTCACACGGCGCTCTCTGATCTCGAGGTGGAGCATGAAGACCAGGACGGTTTTCTGTGGCATATCCGCTATCCTGTCAAGGGGAGTGACCGGTTTCTGACCGTCGCCACCACACGTCCCGAAACCATGCTTGGAGACTCGGCGGTGGCTGTTCATCCCGAGGATGAGCGTTACCGCGAGGTGATCGGGAAGTATGCGGTTCTGCCTCTGATGGAGCGGGAGATTCCCATCATCGCCGACGATTATGTGGACAGGGAGTTCGGCACCGGGGCGTTGAAGATCACTCCGGCCCATGATTTTAACGATTTCGAAATCGCCAAACGGCATGCCCTGGAACTGATCAATATCCTCGACACCTCAGCCAAAATCAACGAGAACGGCGGCAGCTACCGGGGCCTCGACCGCTATGCGGCGCGGGCCCAGGTGGTGCGGGATCTGGAGCAGCGAGGGTTGCTTGAAAAGGTCGTCCCCCATGCCAACGCCGTTGGCAAATGTTATCGTTGCAAGACGGCCATCGAGCCCTATTCCAGCCTGCAGTGGTATGTCAAGGTCGGTCCCCTGGCCAAAGAGGCCATCGCCGCGGTGGCCGAGGGGCGCACCCGCATCGTTCCCCAGCACTGGGAAAAGACCTATTTCGAGTGGATGAACAACATTCAGGACTGGTGCATCAGCCGCCAGATCTGGTGGGGGCACCGCATCCCCGCCTGGTTCTGCCGGGATTGCGGCGAGATCTCCGTCTGCCGTGAAGATGTCGAGGTTTGCCAGCATTGCGGCAGCGCAGCCGTCGATCAGGAAACCGATGTCCTCGACACCTGGTTCTCCTCCGCCCTGTGGCCCTTTTCCACCATGGGCTGGCCGGAGCGGACGGAGACCCTACGGAAGTTCTATCCCACCTCCTGCCTGGTCACCGGCTTCGATATCCTTTTCTTCTGGGTGGCGCGGATGATGATGATGGGGATTAAATTCATGGGCGAGGTCCCTTTTCGGGATGTCTATATCCATGCCCTGGTGCGCGATGCCCAGGGTCAAAAGATGAGCAAGAGCAAAGGGAATGTCATCGATCCGCTGACCGTCATTGACGAATTCGGCACCGACGCCTTCCGCTTCACCCTTGCCGCCTTCGCCGCCCAGGGGCGGGACATCAAGCTCTCTGTGGAGCGCATCGAAGGTTACCGCCATTTCGCCAACAAGCTCTGGAACGCCAGCCGTTTTGTGCTCATGAATCTGGAGGATTTCGAACCGAAGGGTGACCTCGACTCGGCGGTCGGGCTCTCCCTGGCCGACCAATGGATTCTGACCCGCTTGGCCCAGGCCGCCGATGAGGCGAATCAGGGCCTTGACGAATATCGCTTCAATGAAGCGGCCGGCGCTCTTTACGCCTTTACCTGGAATCAGTTTTGCGATTGGTACATCGAACTGACCAAGGACACTCTCTACGGTTCCGATGCGGAGGCCAGGAAGAGGACCCAGGCGGTTCTTTTCCTCGTTCTGGAAAGTCTGCTCAGACTGCTCCATCCCTTGATACCCTTCATCACCGAAGAGATCTGGCAGACCCTACCGGGTGAGCGCCCTTTTCCCTCCCTGATGCTCGCCCCCTATCCCGACGGGAAAAAGATCTTCACGGCGGAGAATGAGGCGGCCAAGATGGAACTGATCATGGAGGTGATCAAGGGCATCCGTAATATCCGCGGCGAGATGAACGTTCCTCCGGCCAAAAGGATCGATGCCGTCCTCGACTGCCGGTCGGAAGCCGCCTGTCGCATCCTTGGTGAAGGGGAGGCCTGGATCAGGTCCCTGGCCCGTCTGGAGAACCTCTCTTATGGTTGTTCCGTGGATCGGCCCAAACAGGCCGCGACCCAGGTTGCCGGGGAGGTTGAGATCCTTCTTCCCCTGGCGGGATTGATCGATCTGGAGGAGGAGGAAAAGCGGCTCAGGAAGGAGATGGCCAAGGTCGAAAAGGATGTGAAGATGTTCGAGGGGAAGCTGGCCAACCGCGATTTTGTCGCCAAGGCCCCTGCGGAGGTGTTGGAAAAAAACCGCGAAAAACTTAAAGAAGCCATGGAAAAGCTGGCGGTTCTTCAGACCGGCGTGGAGAAGATTCTGGCTCTGAAATAAAAATCGGGTAAAATGTCAATTGAAGCGAAAGGGCTGTGTCTTGTGCACGGCCCTTTCCGATTGGTCCGTTACCGGTTGCCGCCGTCCAGCATACCTTGGGGTGCCGGGAACGGAGCCTTTCTCTTTCCGGGAGCTGCCGACCCCGGATGCCGAGGAAATGATTCGGTCAGCCACAGGACTGCGGGGCAGGTAATGCGTTCAGGCCCGGCCGGCACCGGCAGGCTTGGCCAGAAACAAAAGCCCTTCACCACCAAAAAGATGGCCTGTTGGTTCGGATAATTTTTCCGTCGTCATGAAAAAATGCCGCTTTCCGTTTTTGCGAAGGGATTAAAAAAGCCTTCGACATGGATTGGGGTTATGTTATATATAACAAGTTTT
>JAAZDE010000117.1 GCA_012512925.1 Desulfuromonadaceae bacterium | reverse complement strand
TGTCGGGGAGGGTAGGGGCGGCTCGTTTGCCTCTTCGCCATCTGGCGGCTCTTCTCGATTTTCCCTGTGATCTCCTTCCTTCCGGCAGGGCGGGATTCGAGGCTTCCTTCGATGTCGATCTTGCTCCTTTTCGGGTGCGGGCCGGGGATGGCCGGTTCGTTCTCCACAACCCCCATTGGGAGAAGGCCGGACTGACCTGGACGGGGGATGACCCCTTCGTGGTTCAGGCGGCTCTGGAGGGGGAAAAGGTCCGGATCCACATGACACCCATTACCTTTGAGGGGCCGGTTTCCGGAGTTCTGGATATGAAGGATGCCATGGTGGAGATCACTCCCCATCCCCGTTTTTCGGGTTTGTGGAGTCTCGAACTGGCCACCCGGGGGATGGATGGAGTGCGTCAGGACAGCCCGTTTTTAAGCGGCGATTTCTTCGGCGAGTTGGACACCTCCGGATGGTGGCGTTTTGCCCTCGAAGGTCGTCGTCTTTCGCGCCCAAAAGGGGTGAAGGATGTCCGATTTTCCGCCACGGAAGGGCTGTCCCTTGGTCTGCGCGGGGGGGGGTTGGTCCTGCGCGGGGAGGGTGGGGAAGGCAACTTTCGGATAGAGACCGAGTTTGACCTGCGGGAGATGACAGGAGAGTTGGCAGGGGACAGGTTCCGTCTGGCCCATCTCGCCGGAGGGGGACGGATTGCCGGCGATGGGCCGCAGATGACAGGCGGAATGGAGATTCGCGGGGAAAAAATCAGCTATGATCAGAGGGATCTGAAAAGCAGTTTCCCTTCCCTGATTATGACCGCCGATTTCGACGGCGATCCTGTGGCAGGCTGGCTGGGCAGGAGTGAACTGAAAATAGCCGAAGCGGCTCTGCAGGCAGCGGGGGAGGATTTCCGCCTTTCCGGCATGGCGGCCCTTCTGCCGTGGCGTTATCCCTTCTCTTCCGAGACGGCCGCCGGCCATCTGCGGATCGCCAGGGTAAATCATGGCCAGGTCGGCCTGGGCCGGATCGACGCTCGCCTTCGCCAGGAAAAAGAGGGGGTTGCCTGGCAAGGAAGCTGGAAAAATATCCTTGCTCCGAAGATGGATCTCCAGTTTGATGGGTTTGTGAACGCCACTTTGTCCGATGCCCGCCTCGACTTTCGTCTAGAGCGCCGCAAGGCCGATCTCAACCCGCTGCTGGCGGCCTATGCGCCGGGAATGTCGAGCATGGAACTCCGTTCCGATCTGCGACTTCAGGGGCGATTCGGTGTCAATCCCTGTGGTCTTTACGGCCATGCCGGAATTGCCGTCCAGAACCTTTCTTTCCATGACCGCGAGATGAAACTGCAGGGAAACGATGTCAGCCTTCATCTCGAAATCAGCGATATTTTCGGGCCTCGCTCCCGTCCCGCCCAGAAACTCTCCTTTGGCCGAATCGCTCTGGGTGATGTGGCTTTCGAAAACGGGCAGGTCCTTTTTCAGATCGAGCCGGAGGGGACTCTGCTGGTGGAAAAAGCCAGTTTCGGCTGGTGCGGAGGAAAGATTCACAGCGAGTCGTTCCGCTTTCGCCCCGACATGGAGGAATTGGATGTGGTCCTCTATGGCGACCGTATTCAGCTCGCTCAGATTCTGGAGCAACTCGGCGCCGGCCACGCCGAAGGGGGCGGCGCCCTCAACGGACGGATTCCGGTTCATTACCAGCGAGGGAAATGGATATTTGATGATGGGTTTCTCTACTCCACTCCAGGCAAGGGAGGAGTGATCCACGTCACCGGAATGGAAAACCTCACTGCGGGGATTCCCGAGGATGCCGCCACCTTCGGTCAGATCAAACTGGCGGAGGCGGCTCTCAAGGATTACGAATATCGCTGGGCCCGCGTCGGATTCAACACGGAGCAAGAGGATCTGCTGATCACTTTGCAGATGGACGGTAAGCCCTCCGACCTGCTTCCTTTTGTCTACCGCCGCGAATTCGGCGGTTTTGTCCAGGCCGAGGCCGGTTTTCCCGGTTCCAATTTTCAGGGCATCCGCCTCGATCTGAATTTCCGTTTTCCTCTGGATCAGTTGATGAGGTACAAAGGTCTTCTCAAAATGTTCAACTGACGGGTTGCTGAAAAACGGGATTTTGGTCTCGTGGGCAAGGTAACAGGACTTTGAGCCGTAGGTGTGCAATATTATCGCGCCTCCAATTCCGGCAAGGCGGCTTGGGGGGCCAAGGACGCGGTTTTTCAGCGGCCTTCTAAAGAGGAGGGACAATGAAACGGCTATATTTTTTGGGCTTAATGATGTTGTTCATGGTGGCGGGATGCAGTACCCGCCATGCGGTGGAGGTGGCGCCGGTGGAAATCAAACCGATCCATATCACCATCGATGTCAATGTCCGGGTGCAGAAGGATCTGGACAACTTTTTCGGCGATATCGATGAGGCGCAGCAGGAACTGGTGGAAAAACAATGACAAGGGAGGGATATATGATGAAGGGTAAGGTTCTGTTCATTTCCGTTGCCGTTATGTTGGCGGCCATGTTTCTGAGCGGATTTTCCGCCCAGGCCGATGATATCAAATCCCGTATGCTGCAGCGGCTGCCGGTCATCAACTCCCTGAAGGGACAGGGAATTGTCGGTGAAAACAATCAGGGGTTGCTCGAGTATCGAAAATCCGCGGGAACCCGGCAGGATGTGGTCAATGCCGAAAACCAGGATCGTCGTACCGTCTACCGCATGATTGCCGAGCGGCAGAAAACGACTCCGGAACTGGTCGGCAAACATCGGGCGGCGCAGATCGCCCAGAGGGAGCCCGCGGGGCACTGGCTGCAGGACGCCGCCGGCAGATGGTACAAAAAATAAATCGGGGGAAAGATAAAAAAGTAAAAAGTGGCAGTGTGATATGGCTCCGGCCCTGAAGGAATCAACCTTCAGGGCCGGTTTTTTTTCAGAGGTGTGTTCTTTCCAATCTTGACAATTTGGCCACATCAGATATTATGAACAATGTGAAACGTTCATGCATAATATGCAAAAAAATTACTTATGACCTTCATTAAATCCGTTGAAAAAGCCATTGATATCCTTTCCTGCTTCACCCTGGAAACCCCCGTTCTGAAGGTTGTGGAAATAAGCCATCTGACGGGTTTGACTCAAAGTACTGTGTCCAGAATACTTGCTACCCTGGCGAAAAAAAACTGCCTCGAACAGATCGGGCCAAGCGGGAAATATCGGCTGGGCATCAAGTTCTACCAATGGACCGGTGTCCTTTGTCACAAAAAAAACCTGGCCGATCTGGCACGCCCGGTGATGGAGAAACTGGGGGATCTTTGCGGAGAGGAAGTCACCCTTCATGGCTTGGATGAAAACCGAAGGATCTGTTTTGCAGCTGTGAAAAGCCGTTTCGGTGTGGCGAAGGTCACCCCTGTGGGGAAGATATTGCCCCTTCATTGTGGTGCCGGCGGCAAGGTGCTTCTGGCCTTTCTACCCCTGTCTGAACGCAAGAAAATCATCAGCGGCAAGGGGCTGGAACAATTTACCTCCGAAACCATCATCGACCCTGTGTTGTTGGAGAAGGATCTGGACCTGATCCGTCGGGACGGTTATGCGGTCAGCAAGGGAGAGCGAGAAGAAGGAGCCTATTCCATTGTCGCACCAATTTTTGATCGAAACGGCAACATAGCTGCCAGTCTTTCTATTAGCGGACCGGTATTCCGTCTTTCCGATGCGGAGTTGGAAAGAAATGTCGGAGCTGTCAGAAATGCTGCAAAAGAAATTTCAACAGTTCTCCGCGAAACCACCGATTAAAAAACAGGGTATAATTTTCCTGTAATACACTCATTTCATTTGACATTATTTGTAAAAACAAAGGTTTCAACTCATTCGAACGATTGATATCTGAGAAAGGGTTTCAAGTGGCTTTACTTTCTTTAATCGTTTGCTTTGTCGTTTTGCTGCTGATCGGATTTCCCATCGCTTTCAATCTGATTCTCAGCTCGATCGTCTATTTAATGATCGGTGATTATCCCCTGACCCTGGTTGCGCAACGGATGTTCCAGGGGATGAATGGTTTCGCTCTGCTGGCGGTTCCCTTTTTTATTCTTACCGGCCAGTTAATGGTTAAGGGAAGTCTTCTCAAGTCACTGACCGATTTTGTCAATGCCTTTGTAGGTCATGTGCGGGGGGCTCTGGCGCTGGTTACGGTCGGTACCTGCCTTTTCATGGGAGCCATTGTCGGCCTCGCGGTGGCATCGACGGCTTCTCTTGGGTCCTTTCTGATTCCGATGATGAAAGAAGAGGGATATTCGCCAGGTTACGCCTCGGGAGTCATGGCCTCGGCTTCGCTTCTCGGTCCGATCATGCCGCCCAGCGTCCTGATGATCATTTACTGCATTTCAGTCGGAAGGACCTCCATCGCGGGGATTTTTCTGGCGTCCATCATCCCCGCCGTCCTGATTGCCCTGGCCCAGATGCTGGTGATTTATTTCATCGCCCGGAAGAGGAATTATCCCAGCCACGAAACGGCAGCCTGGCCGGAAAAGTGGACCCAGTTCAAAAAGGCCTGTCCGGCATTGATGCTTCCCGTCATCATCCTCGGCGGTATCTTCGGCGGCATCTTCACGGTAACCGAAGCCTCGGCTGCCGCCGCGGCTTATGCGTTCTTCATTTCCATGTTTGTGATGAAGGATGTCAAATTCTCCGACCTGCCGTCCATTTTCATGGAGACCGCTCTTACCTCCGGTCTGGTCATCATGCTTGCCGGAAGTGCCACGGTTACGGCATGGGCCATATCCAATGAACAGATCATCCAGACGGTCAGCGGTCCCATGTCCCACATACCGGTCTGGCTTTTCCTGCTCCTTCTGAATGTGCTTCTGCTTATCAACGGCATGTTCATGGATGATTATGCTTCCGTCATCGTTCTGGGGCCGATTCTGGCTCCCATCGCTTGGGGCATGGGTATTGATCCCCTCCAGATCGGCGTCATCATTTGCGTCAATCTGGTCATCGGATTGGCTACCCCTCCTTTTGGGATCACGCTTTTCGTAACCAGCCCGATGGCTGGAGTCACCATAGAACAGACGGTCCGAGAGGGTTGGCCGATGATCGTAATGAGTATTCTCGTGCTTCTCCTCGTAACGTATATCCCTGCCTTTACCTTGTGGTTGCCTCGAATGTTTGGCTATTGATGGGTCAATGTTTGACTGTCGCATGGTGAACGGCAGCTGCTTCAACCCAACCGTTACAACCCAAAAAGGAGGTAAGACTTATGTGGAAACGGCAATTGTTTACATGGGCGGCGTTTTTGGTGGTCTCCGTTTTCCTGTTGTCGGGAATCGCGTTTGCCAAAACCGTTAAAGCCAGGATTTCGGTATGTAATTCCCTGGATCATCCGCAGACGATCGGCCTCATGCTTTTCAAGCAATATGTTGAAGCGGAAACCAAAGGCGGAGTGGAAATCGCCATCTATCCCAATTCCCAACTCGGCGGGGAAAGGGAGTCGGTAGAACAGGTTAAAAACGGCGCACTGGAAATGGCCACGGCTTCGGCTGGTCCCCTGACGACTTTCAACAGCAAGTTCATGGTTCTGGACATCCCTTTTGCATTTGACAGCTATGACGCCGCCTGGGCCGTACTGGACGGCATGATGGGGCAGAAATTGCTGGATTCCAGTGAAAACATCGGCCTTAAAGGCCTTGCCTACATGGAAAACGGCTTCCGCCATGTAACCAATAATGTCCGGCCGATTGCCGGTTCTGAAGATTTCGACGGCATCAAGATCAGGACCATGGAAGCTCCCATGCACATGACGAATTTCAAAACCCTCGGAGCCAACCCCACCCCCGTTCCCTGGACTGAGCTGTACATGACGATGCAGCAGAGAATTGTCGATGGTCAGGAAAATCCTCTGGCCAACATCTGGGAAGTTAAAATGTACGAGGTGCAGAAATATGCTTCGCTGACGGGGCATATTTATGACCCGATGCCGCTGGTTGCCAACCTGGCCTGGTATAACAAGCTTCCCAAGGAATATCAGACGATTATCGAGAAGGGCGCGATCCTGGCGCAGAATTACAGCCGCTTCGTCAATCAGGCCCGCGAGCGGGAACTGGTTGCCAAATTGACGGCCAAGGGCATGCAGGTTAATGATGTTTCCGCCCAGGCCAAGGAAAAGATGGGAGAAAAATCCCAAGCAGTTGTTGTCGAAAAGATCAAAGCCAGTACCGACAAGAAGTTTGTCGACGAATGGCTTGCAGCGATCAAAACCTTCAACAAGGATGTGAATGCAGGGATGTAGTCTGACGAAGCCGGAGGGGATCGGTATCAACGACCCTTCCCCTCCGGCATCCTGAATAATGCAGCCGCAGAGTTTTCGGAGAGAGCGGAAATGGCTGAGGGAAGACTGGAAATATTTTGCAACCGCCTGGAGAAAATCACTCTGGCCGTGACCATGGTCCTGTGCGTGATAATGCTCGTGGTCGCCTGGATGCACGTAATTAAAAGATATGTCTTTAATGACGCACTCACGTGGTCAGAGGAATTTCTTCGCTTTGCCATCGTCTGGTATGCTCTTTTGAGCGCCAGTATTCTTTATAAACGCAATGGACATCTGGGAATCACTATTTTCCGTGAGATGATGCCAAATAAGCTGCAGCAGTTTCTGGCGCGAGCGGTCATCTACATGGGGGTGGTGACCATCGCCATAGTAACCGTTTTCGGCGCAATCCTCGTTTACAATACGCGCTCCCAGATTACACCCGCGCTCGGGATATCCGTAAGCTGGCCTTATGCGGCCATTCCTGTCAGTTTTTTGCTGATGATGATTTACGGCATCATGCACATATTCCGGGACATCAAGGGCCTGCCGCCTGTCCAAGCGGAAATGGTTGATGAATGACCCTGCATCGGGCATTTCTGCGTCGTATGGGAAATGAATTCTGCTTCGATGGGCCTCTGTGAAACGATCGCCGGCTCGGATCATGTAATGCTTCCGTTCCATTGCTCAGACCTCCTGTCAAACTGTTTCCGGCAAAAACCCCCGGAATGATTTCCAAAAAAGAATGCTCCCGAGCTTGAATCCGCCCTGGTGTCGGTTTCGGCCGGTTCCCATAAAAATCCTGTCATAAGGTGATCTATGTATTCCTTCGTCAAAGAAAAAGGCACGGCCACATACCGTGACGATATCGAAAAAGTGTCGATATCGGCGCCGGCCGAGAATTGTCTGGGGCTTATTGATATCAGGGAACCCCCGGTTCTTGCCTGGCCCGAGGATTTCAGGGCCGCTTTTTCCAGGCCTCTGGGAACCCCGTCGCTCCGACAGTTGGCCCGGGGTGTCAAAAGGGTAGCGGTGATTGTGTCCGATTCGACACGCGGAATTCCGACCTCCGCGGTGATGCCCATGGTTCTGGAGGAGCTGGCCGCCGCCGGGATTCTCCCGGGAGAAGTGACCGTCGTGATTGCGACGGGGGTTCACAGGCCGGCAACATTCGAGGAAATCAGAGAAATTGTCGGCAGTGACCATGTGAATGAGGTGAAAGTCATAAATCATGACCCCTGGGCCAGGGAAAAACTGGCATGGCTGGGAGAAACCTCCTACGGAACACCGGTTGAGATCAACAGAACTGTTTTCGAAGCGGATCTCAAGATTGTCATTGGCAAGGTAGAGCCCCATGAATTTGCCGGTTTTTCCGGTGGTAGAAAATCGGTTCTTCCCGGAGTGGCCAGTGAACGGGCTATTCAGTTCAATCATCGCCCGGAAATGCTCATATCGCCTCACGCCTGTCCGGGACAACTGGATGGAAACCCGATTCATCTGGACATGGTTGAAGCGGCAGAGATGTTGGGGGTCCAGTTTACGGTCAACCTGGTTCTGAATCAGGCCGGAGAGGCCGTCGGGATTTTTACCGGCGGCCTGAAAGACGCCCATCAGGCGGCCGTCCGGTTTATGCGGACCTTTTGCCAGATCAGCCTGCCGGAGCGGCCTGATGTGGTGGTGACCACGCCCGGGAGGCCGTTGAACATCGATTTTTACCAGTCCATAAAACCCCTCATCGCGCTGGCGCCGGTTATGGCGCCTGGTGGAGCTCTCGTCCTTTACAGTTCATGCAGGGATGGATTGGGAACCAAAGACATGCTCGTCCCCTATCAGGGCGCAAGGAACATTGAGGACGTCATCAGCCATCTGAAATCCGGCTATAAGATCCAGATGGACCATGCCCTCCTCCTTGCCAAGATTTTACAGAAAGAAATTCATATTATCGTGGCGGCGCCCAGCGTGGATTCCGCCGTTCTGGACAAAATGTTCCTGACTTCAGCGCCGACCCCGCAGGAGGCCTTGAACAGAGCCATGGAAATAGTTAGGAAACCGAAACCTTCGCTTCTGTTTTTTCCCCAGTCACAAAGGGCGTTAACTGTTTTGGAATAGACCGCAGATCCGTAAATCAACATTCGAAAGGAGCAACCGACTCATGTCAAAGTTCAAGATTACCAAGGTGACCGCCAGAGAGATTCTGGATTGCCGGTGGAACCCGACGGTGCAGGTGGATGTTTGGGTCAACAACGAAATCCTGGGAAGGGCTGATGTCCCTGCCGGACGATCCACCGGCGCAAACGAGGCCAAAGAAATTCGCGACGGAGAGAAGCGGTACGCGGGTTTGGGCGTCAGGAAGGCGGTCCGCAATGTCTGTGAGATTCTCGGCCCGGCCATCATCGGCATGGACGTCACCGATCAGCGTAAAATCGATGAGAAACTGCGGGTTACCGACGGCAGCAAGGATAAATCCAATCTGGGTGCCAATGCCTTGATCGGTGTCTCGCTGGCTGCCGCTCGTGCTGCCGCCAACGCCGTTCACCTCCCCCTTTATCGATATGTCAACTGCAATGCCCATATCCTGCCTGTGCCGCTTCTCAACCTGCTCAATGGCGGCAAATTGACCTCAAATGACCTTGATTTTCAGGAGTTCTGTATTTTTCCGATCGGCGCCGAAACCTTTTCCGAAGCCATGGCCATGGGGAATGCCGTCAACAATGAACTCCGGAAAATCGTCATCAAAAAATACGGCAAGATCGCGGCCAACGTCGGTGACGAGGGCGGATTTGCAACACCGATCGTCAAGGTTGATGAAGCGATGGATTTTCTCGTCGAGGCGGTCGGACGCGCCGGCTATGAAAAAGAGATTGTTTATGGCCTTGATTGCGCGGCGACCCATTTTTTCAATTCCGAAACTCAGAAATATACCTTGGAAGGCAATGAGCTGACCACTGCGGAGTTGCTGGATTATTATAAAAACCTTACAGCAAAATATCCGATCAAGACCATCGAGGATCCTTTTGCCGAGGACGATATTGAAGGGTTTGTGCGGGCCACCAAAGAATTGGGAATTCAGATCATCGGCGATGATTTTCTGTGCACCAATCCCGACCGGGTGCGCGAGAGAGCGCCCCTGGGTGCCGGCAATGCGCTGCTGTGGAAATTCAATCAGATCGGAACCCTGTCGGAAGCCCTGGATGCGGCGGAGCTGTCTTATCGGCAGGGGTTTGGCATCATGGTATCGGAACGATCGGGCGAAACGGAGGATCCGATCATAGCCGACCTGGTGGTTGGTCTCAATGCCGGTCAGATCAAGACCGGGGCGGGTGTCCGCGGCGAAAGGACATCGAAATACAACCGTCTTTTCCAGATCGAGGCGGAGCTGGGTTCCCAGGCCCGTTATGGCGGAAGGGATTTCCGGGCGGCTTTTTAAGTTTTTTCGCCAAAGGTGCCGTTTATGCCGCCAGCCCGGTTTGTTGACGGCATGAATCCTGATTTTGCCATGGCTGATCCGAAACAGGGTGACGGCTCAGGCGTTTTGCCGACTGTCACCCTGTTTTGCCAGCTGGACCCGAGGAGGCCCATGTGAATTACATTCAGAATATGGACGAACTGTTATCACACGGCAACATTGGACTGCGCCGGATTGGTCTGGATATTGTCAATCATGCCCTGGCCAAAGCCGATCCTTATCGGGCGGTGAAGGAGCTGGTTCGGCTCAGGGAGGACTGTCTGGAGGTTGGAAATATCTGTCTCGATCTCAAAAAACAGGGGAGAATTTTTCTCCTGGGCGCCGGCAAGGCGACTTTCCCGATTGCCAAGGCTCTGGAAGAATTGCTGGGTCATCGGATTTCCGATGGCGTGATCATCTGCAAATATGGACAGCAAGGCTCTCTCGCTCACTCACGGTTTTACGTTTCCAGCCATCCGATTCCGGATGAGGCTGGACTTATGGCGGCTCGGGAAGCCCTTGCCCTGGCTCAGGAAACCCGGGCCGGAGATATCGTTTTTGCCTGTGTCACGGGAGGCAGTTCGGCACTGATGCCGTATCCCGTGGAAGGCATCAGCCTGGCGGAAAAAAAGCTGGTCAACCAAACGCTCCTGACCTGCGGTGCCAACATCATTGAAATTAACGCCGTGCGGAAACATCTGAGCCGGGTAAAGGGGGGGTGGCTGGCCAAGGCTGTTCATCCACAGGCGCATCTCATCAATCTGACCGTCTCCGACGTGATCGGGGACCCTCTCGACTACATCACCTGCCCCACCGTCCCTGATACCTCCAGTTTTGAAGATGCCCGCCGAACCCTGACCAAGTACCAGCTCTGGGACAAGGTTCCTGTCTCGGTCAGGCAATATTTGAAAACGGCGGATCCAGCTATGGAAACCCCCAAAGACAAAGATCTGGCCGATCACCGGATCGATAATTTCATCATTGTTGCGGGAACCGCGGCCTGTGACGGCGCGGCTGAAAAGGCTCGCGAAATGGGTCTGGAACCGATGGTTCTCTCCACCATGCTGGAGGGTGAAAGCCGCGAAGTCGGAGGAATGTTCGCCGCCATCGCCAAAGAGATCGTTAGGAACGGCCGCCCCTTGCAGGCTCCCTGCGTGGTCATCGGCGGAGGGGAAACAACGGTGAAAATCGCTGGAGAAGCCGGACAGGGGGGGCCGAATCAGGAGTTTTCTCTCGGCGCCGCGCTGTGGCTGGATCAGGTCGGCGAGGTGGTGGTCATCGGACTGGATTCCGATGGTTCGGATGGCCCGACCGAATTTGCCGGAGGTATCGGGGATAATTTTTCCGTCAGCCGGGCGAGGGAACTGGGAGTTGATCTTTTCGCTTCTCTGAACAGCCATAATGCTTCGACGGCCCTCAAAAAACTTGGCGATGCCATAATGACCGGAGCTACCGGGACAAATGTCAACGATCTGAAAATGATGATCGTCATGCCGGGAAAACAAGAATAGCCGGACATCTTCAATCTTTCCCCCTTTTCTGCATGGATGGGGGCTTTTCATCAAGGGGTGTCATCAGGGCCATGAAACCGAAAATCATTTTTGCCGACGCATTCAACCTGCAGCCGCATGTCCGGGAAAATTTCCATTCCCTGGGTAGGGTGGTCCAATTGACCCTCGAGGAACGGGAACGTCTACTGAGTGAAGTTTCCAACGCCGAACTGGTGATTGCCGAATATGCCCGGATTGACGAAGAACTTCTCCAAAGGGGAAGAAGTCTCAAAGCAGTTCTGGTCTACGGCACAGGCACCAACCATATCGATCTCGAAGCCGCCGCCCGCTTGGGGATTCCCGTCGCCAACACGAAAGGGGCCAACGCCAATGCCGTGGCCGAATTGACCTTCAGTCTGATGCTCAATTGCGTCCGGCGAACCGCCGACGCCCATCGCTACATCCGGGAGAAAAACTGGCAAAGCGGTGACAGCGGCGAACTCCCGGAAACATTTACCGGTACTGAACTGCGAAACAAGCTTTTGGGTCTTATCGGTTTGGGAGCTATCGGCAGGAGAGTTGCGGCGATCGGGAACGGTTTCGGAATGAATGTTTGCTTTTACGACCCCAACCTGCAGAGCGATCCCCCTCCGGAATCGGCAGCCTGTACCCGCCAGGACCTCGATTCACTTCTCCACAGGTCGGACATTGTTTCTGTCCACGCACCTCTCACGCCGGCGACACGCAAATTGCTGAATGGGGATAAATTGCGGCTGATGAAACCCTCTGCCGTTTTGATTGTCACTTCCCGAGGAGGAATCGTCGATGAAGAGGTCCTGGCCGACATGTTGGAGAGACGGGAACTCGCCGCCGCGGGTCTGGATGTTTTCAGCAATGAGCCGCTGGAAAACAGCAGCCGATTGCCGGCCTTGGATAATGTTGTTCTGACGCCGCATATAGGTGGGTCCACGATGGAAGCGGTAGACAACATTTCGCGCCTTCTGATGGAACAGGCCGCGGCCGTTTTTTCCGGGAACAGGCCGGACAATCTGGTCAATGGCGAAGAACTGAAGAAATTCTCTAAGACTCATTTGTCCCCTTAGACAAGCAGCTATTGCCTTTCACCGCAAATAAGCTCTGATATAGTTTCAAAGACAGGGTTTCCCCAGGGGAATTCGGGCCGTCTGGGGAAGCGATGGTTCACTATTGAGAAAGGAGCTTTTGCCATGTTCCGCTTCTTTTTGTCTCTGGCACTAGTGTTGGCCACCGCCGGTTTTGCCATCTCCGCCGGAAAAGCGGTGTCCTATCAGGTCGATGGACAGCCATATGAGGGCTATTTTGTCAGTCCCGCCGAAAAGGCCCCCCTGGTGATTCTTGTTCATGACTGGGACGGCTTGACCGGTTATGAAATCAAGCGGGCCGAAATGCTGGCCGAACTCGGTTACGCGGTTTTTGCCGCTGATCTTTTCGGCGCGGGCATACGTCCCACCGCAGTCAAGGACAAGCGTCAGCATACGGGAGAACTTTACAAGAACCGGGACAAGATGCGAAACCTGATGAACGGCGCTTTAACCGTCGCCAAAACCCATGGAGCCGATGTCGGCAATGCCGTGGCCGCCGGTTATTGCTTTGGCGGGGCGGCGGTACTGGAATGGGCCCGGTCCGGGGCCGATCTCAAGGGATTTGTCTCGTTTCATGGCGGCCTGAAAACCCCGGAAGGGCAGAACTACTCCAGGAGTAAAGGAGAAATTCTTGTTCTGCATGGTTCCGCCGATACGGCCATCACTCTGGATGAGTTTGCTGCTCTGGCCAAGGAACTGGAGACGGCGGGGACGACCTATGAAATGATCACCTATGGCGGCGCCGATCATGCCTTTACGGTTTTCGGCGAGAAGCGTTACCAAGAGGCGGCGGACCGCAAATCCTGGCGGCGTTTTCAGGAATTTCTTGCCGAAAAGCTCAAGTAATGGTTCGCGGATCGATCCGGCAACGAGAAAGACGGCTGAATTGACTTAGCCAAGGAGGGGATTTGAAAAAGGTAAAAGTCGGCACCAGAAGCGTTGTGCCCTCCAAAATCGTCTGCGTCGGCCGCAATTATGTCGAGCATATTGATGAACTGGGCAATGAAATTCCGGAGAATCTGGTGATTTTCCTGAAACCGAACTCGGCCATTTCGGAAGAGTTGCAGTCTTTTCACGAAGAGTCGCTCCACTATGAAGGAGAACTCTGTTTTCTTTTTGAAAAGGGCCGTTTTTCGGCTGTTGCCTTCGGGCTCGATCTGACCAAAAGGGACCTGCAAAGCCGGTTGAAGGTCAAGGGTCTTCCCTGGGAACGGGCCAAGGCTTTTGACGGTTCGGCGGTTTTCAGTCCTTTTGTGCCGATTGCCGCTGTCCATCCGTCCCTGGCCCTGGAACTGGCCATCGACGGTGGACAAATGCAAGCGGGGGATATTTCTCTGATGATGTATAAACCGGATACCATCCTGGCCGAAATATCGACCTTCATGACCCTTGAAGATGGCGATATCGTCATGACGGGGACACCCAAGGGGGTCGGGATGATCAAAGCGGGCGAAGTATTCACCGGGAAAGTTATGCAGGAGGGGAGGGTTATCACCGAAGGCCGGTGGCGGGCCCGTTGAGTTGATTCCGGCCTTGCCATCGGGCACCTCACAATCACATAATGGTTACCGTCGGTTAAGACTTGAAACAGCCCGGTGCGGACCTGCATGCCGGATTGCGGGGGGCCACGTGCCGCCTCGATCCGATTGGGACCTGTTTCTGGAACTGGATTAACATGACAAAATTCGATTTACTCCTATGAATCAATGAAATGTAGAATGAAGAGCCGCGACGAGGAATGGATTACAATTGAGCCGATCCTACCCCATATCGGAAATCATAAAGAGTCTGAAAAATTTAAGAACGTCCCTCTTTTGTTCCTATTTTGTTAAGGAGTGATTCTATGCCTTGTATTGTCCAGAAATACGGCGGCAGCAGCGTGGCCGACGTGGGGCGGCTGCAGAAAATTGCCACAGCGATAGGGGATCTTAAACGCAGTGGCGTTGATATTGCCGTTGTGGTTTCGGCCATGGGGAAAACGACAGATCAGTTGGTGGCTACAAGCCGGGAAATTTCGTCCGCGCCTCCCCGCCGGGAAATGGACATGCTGCTTTCCACGGGGGAACGCATCACCATGGCCATGCTTTGCATGGCTCTGCACGAGCAGGGGATCGATGCGGTATCGCTGACCGGCTCCCAGGCCGGCATCATCACCAATGACCGTCACAACGATGCCCAGGTCATCGAAGTCAGGCCGTTCCGGGTTCAGGATGAAATGGCCAACGGCAAAGTCGTCATCATCGGCGGTTTCCAGGGGGTCAGCTACAAGAGGGACATCACCACCCTTGGCCGCGGCGGGTCCGATACCACGGCCGTGGCGCTGGCGGCGGCGTTGAATGCCGAGCGTTGCGAGATCTACTCGGATGTGGACGGAGTCTACTCTGCCGACCCTGCCATGGTGCCCGATGCCCGGCACCTGCCCGAAGTTTCGTTTCCGGTCATGCAGGAAATGAGCACAGCGGGCGCCAAGGTGCTCCATGCCTCGGCGGTTCAGTTCGCCAAGGAAAAAAACATCGCCATCTATGCCCGCGCGACATTTTCCCCTGGCCGGGAAACCATTGTCCGCCAGCTTTCGCCTGGTGCGGTAGTCGGTGTCCAGGCGGTGGTCAGCGAGAAACAGGTCGAGCGTGTGCGCCTGCACGCCAACGACATTCATGGTTGTTTCAAAAACACCGTGGACTACCTGGAAAAAAATCAGGTCCCCATCAAGGAGGTGAATTTTACCGACCTGCCTGCCGGCGCTGAACAATCGGCCGCATCTTTCATAGTCTCCACCAAGGACATCTACGGATGGGCGCGGATCAAGTCTGCGCTGGTGCATAACCTGAAGGAAAAAATTGTTTTTGATGCGGACCTGGGGGCCCTGTCGCTGATCGGGGAGGGGTTGAACCGCAACAACCTGACCCTGCTGGAAACCCTTGACCTGCTGGCGGAAAAGCAAATAAAGGTGCTCGGCATCGCCACGACAGCGTTCAGGATTTCCCTCCTGGTACCTGTCGAGCAAATTGAAAATAGCGTTGCCCTTTGCCACACCCGCTGGGTGGCCAATAATGGCAAATAGGGAAGGGATTGATGAAATAAAGACAATTTTTATGATTTTTTAGTGCAACAGGCCCCCCCGGTTCTGCCGGGGGGTTTTTTTGTGCAAAG
Organism: Desulfuromonadaceae bacterium; assembly: GCA_012512925.1. Lineage (GTDB taxonomy): Bacteria > Desulfobacterota > Desulfuromonadia > Desulfuromonadales > JAAYDE01 > JAAYDE01. The sequence continues at coordinate 9,740 of JAAZDE010000117.1, read as the reverse complement.
TATATGAAGAAAAATTTCGATTGCCATAAATCTGACAATTGAAACCATCGTATAACAGATTGGTGAAAGAAGGGATGTGAGATCTTTTTCAATAAATTCAAGTAAAAAAATAGGCACGAATTGCGGTTGATCCGGTTCACCCCCATACTCGACGTTCCAAGAATCTGAAGAATTCAGGGTCGTTCCCTTGTCCTCCCGGTGAAGTCGAACAGACGGCCGCGCACCAGGGAGTCGCCGCCGAATCTTGCCCGGATGCCGTCCATGGCCGCGTCCAGTTTGGTCTGCTTCTCGTCCAACTCTTCTTCCAGCAGCGAAAGCTGGTGGGAAGTCTTTTCAAGTTTGGAAACCCCCACGCCAATGAGCCGCACGTCCTTCTTCAGATCCAGCATCTCCAGTAGTTCGGCGGCGGTCTGGAAGATGCGCTTCGTGCTGTTGGTCGGCGTGGCGAAGGTTTTGCTGCGGGTGACTTGCTGGAAATCCGTGAACTTGATCTTGAGGGTCACGGTGCGTCCCTCCACCCCGGAGCGACGCAGATTTCCGCTGACCCGTTCGGCATTGAGCAGCAGCCAACGACGAAGCAGGTCGCGGTCCGCGGTATCCCGTTCAAAGGTATTTTCGGCGCTTTCGGATTTAGCCTCATGACAGGTCTCGACGACGTCCGAACCGCGTCCATGACCGCGTTCGTAGAGCGCTTCCCCCCATTTGCCGCAGCGGGCAATCCAGAATTTCTTGGAATAACGCTGTACATCCGCCGCATAGGTGATGTTCAAGGCGCGCAACTGTTCCAGAGAACGTTGGCCCACGCCGGGAATTTTTTCGATGGGCAGGGTTTGCAGGAACTTCCCGATCTGTTCCGGCTCCAGGATGAACAGGCCATCGGGTTTGTTGTAGTCCGAGGCGATTTTGGCCAGGAATTTCACTGGGGCGATGCCGATGGAACAGGCCAGGCCGGTGCCGTCGCGAATGGCCTGCTTGAGGGCGGTGGCCAGCCGTGGGGACGACCCGCAAAGGCTCTCCATGCCGGTGATGTCCAGGTAGGCCTCGTCTATGGAGGCGCGCTCCACCAGCGGCGAGAAATTATCCAGAATCGCCATGATCCGCTGGGAGACTTCTTGATAGCGGCGCATGCGGCCCGGCACGAAAACGCCGTGCGGACAGCGGCGCCTGGCTTCGGCGGTGGGCATGGCCGAATGGACGCCGAACTTGCGGGCCTCGTAGGAGCAGGCCGACACAACACCCCGTTCCCGGCCGCCGACAATTACCGGCCTGCCTCGCAGTTCCGGGTTATCCGCCTGCTCCACCGAGGCGAAGAAAGCGTCCATGTCCAGATGTAGAATCCGTTTCATGCCATCAACCCTGGTTCGGGCCTGGTTCGGGAACCTTGTTTGAATTTTTTTATAAAATTAGCAGTGCCGGCGCATTTTTCACCATTTTTTTCTCTGCTGCCGGCGATACCTACCCCGGAATGACCTTGAAATTTCTTCAGCGGTGCCGAACCGCGTCCCTCAAATCTCGATTTCTCCAATCAGATAGGTCACCGCCTTGCCGCCGATCTCCACCCGCTCGCCGAGATCACGACAGGTCAGTTTCCCGCCCCTGGCGGAAAGCTGCCGCGCCTGCAGGCGGGTTTTTCCCAGCCGCCTGGCCCAGTAGGGGATCAGGACCGTGTGGGAGGAGCCGGTGACCGGGTCTTCGTCGATGCCGATCTGGGGGGCGAAGAAACGGGACACGAAATCCACCTCCCGGCCCGGCGCGGTGACGATCACCCCCCGTGATGGAAGCGCGCTCAGTCGCACCATGTCCGGGGCCAGATCCGCCAACTCCTTTTGGTCCGAAAGGACGGCCAGATAGTCATCCTTGCCCCGGTAGACCTCGATCGGTTTGATGCCGAGGCCCTCGCTCAGTTCTTGCGGTTGTTCCACGGCGCCAACCGGATCGGCGGGAAAATCGAGGACCAGCAGTTCATCATTTTTCCGGACCTGCAACCGGCCGCTTTGGGAGAAGAAGGGGATCGTCTCCCCGGAGAATCCCCGGTGGTTGAACAGGACATGGGCCGAAGCCAGGGTGGCGTGTCCGCACAGGGCCACCTCGACCTTGGGGGAGAACCAGCGGATATGGAACCCGCCTTTGTGGGGGAAGACGAATGCGGTTTCGGGCTGATTGTTTTCCGCGGCGATGCTCTGCATAACGGCCGCGGATAGTTCCTCCGGGGGGCAGGCAACGGAAGCGGGGTTCCCGGCAAAGAGTCTGTCCGCGAAGGCATCGACCTGGTAGATCGGAATTTTCATGGTCATCCTCTTTTTTATTTGGATTTCAAGCGGTTGGTGAGGCAAAAGCGCCGCCGGCGGAGGTCGTTCGCGGGGTGGAAAAGGACGTGTGGTGCGCCGGGCAGGGGAGTGGAAGAGGATGCCGTTCCCACAATGGGACCGCCGGCGAAGCCGTCTTTCCGGTCAATCGGACAGATAATACTCCAACGTCGAGACCACGCGGATCTTTTTGATGTGCGGAGTGTCGCTGTCGCGGTCGTCGATGGAAAACTGTCCCTGGGCGGCTTTTCTGATCTTGCCGAGACGGCTGTTGGAATCCTTGGCGAATTTTTCCGCCACCTCGCGGGCGTTGCGGGTGGCTTCCTCGATCATCGCCGGCTTGAGGTCGTTCAGCTTGGTAAAGAGGAACTGGGGTCTCGCCATATAATCCTGTCCCGCCAGGGCGATCCCTTTTTCGATCAGTTCGACGATCTTTTTCATGGCGTTGCGGACTGCATCCACCTTTGTGGAATAGACCGAAATATTTGCCGTCGCGGTATAGCGGTACTTGATGCGGCTGGTATCGCCGTAACTTTGTGCTTCACGGTCGTTGATGTTGGGAACCGATATGGATATGTCGGAATCCTGGAAACCATTGCTCTTGAGAAAGGTGGTGATGATTTCGGTTTTTCTCTGGATGGTTCCGTAAAGGGTGGTCAGATCGTTGTCGGCCTCGCTGAAGGAGATCGGCCAGATGGCGATGTCGGCCGGGGCTTCCTGCTCCGACAACCCCTTGACTGTGACGGTTCTTTCCAGTTTTTTCATTTCCAGAATGCCGTTGGAGATCAGATAGCCGAGACCGATCAGACCTCCGCAGAGAAATAGACCGAGGACGAAGGCTTCAAGGGTTTTTCGCTGGTTCATGGCTCGTTCCCTTTCCAGATAGTTCATCATGGTGTTCGATTTTCTCCCCGAGGGCCTCTTTGATCAAAATTCTTCCCGGCACGGTACGGTTACGGTAGAAGAATGATAAGGGGGGATCAGGCACCAGCTTCAGTCTTTTCGGGATCGTTTTGCCGCTTTTTCAGATAGCTTTCGACCTGCTTGCCGAGGTCGATCCGGTGCAGGGGGATTTCCTCCTGTTGCATCAGAGTGCTGACCCGGAGGCAGACCGTTTCCACGATTTGGACCACTTCCGGAACCGGCGGCATCTTGCCGCGCTGCTCAAAGGCGCGCAAAACCTCGCCCGCCACTCGGCGTTTCAGGTCTTCTTCTTCCAGGGGATAGGTGCGATCCTCGTTTTCCATCAAAGCTCCTTCTTGCCTCCGGCTAGCTTGAACGCCTGCACATATTATGCCCCTCGCAGGGAAACCCCGGGGACAAAAACCGATGCCAATTGGACAAAGCGGTCAAGCGTTTGGGGGGAGTGGGGTTCCAGATCGCGAAAGGCGGCGTTCAGGGCATGACCGGGGACGTACTGTTGCAAAACCCAGTTTTTAGCTCCCGCAATGGCTGTGCCCATGGCTTCGATGTCTCTTTCCTCCACCAGACCGGGAACGCAGGTGGTGCGGAATTCATGTGCCAATGGGGATTCGATCAGCAGGCGGATGGTTCGCTCCAGAAGACGGCTGTCGACGGGCATGGTGTGGAGTTCCCCGTAGCGGGAGGGAACGGTTTTGATATCGAGGGCGACGAAATCGAGGAGTTCACGACTCATCAGCTTTTCCAGAACCTCCGGCAGAAGACCATTGGTGTCGAGCTTGACGCTGAGGCCGAGATTTTTTATTTCACGGAGCAGTCCTTCCAGGCCGGGGGCGAGGGTCGGCTCTCCGCCGGAGATCACCACGGCGTCGATGAAGGGAATGCGGGTCTTTAACTCCTGCAGGATATGCTCCGGCGGATAGTCCGGATACTGATCGGGGTTCAGGACCAGCCCGGGATTGTGGCAGAAGGGACAGGTCAGGTTACAACCCCCGAAAAAAAGCAGGGAACTGATCTTGCCGGGGTAGTCGAGGAGACTGGTCCCCTGAAAGCCTTTGACGCTCAATTCCGGCTACTCTTTTTTATCGGTGAAGGAGGAGTTGACGTTGAACTCGCGGCGATCCTGGAACTCCTCTTTTTTCCCTTTGTTCCATTGCTGGACGGGCCGGAAAAAGCCGCATACCCTGGAATAGACCTCAGTTTTAGCGCTGCATTTTTGAGCCATGGTGTTTTTCCTCCGGAATCTGTAACAGCCACGGCATCGTAGGATGCCGAAAGGCGATGTAATTGTCAGGGGGATGATCCCTCCTGGTTGTAGGGGCAGGAAAAGTGCTCGCCGGGAACGTAGCCGTGAATTGGACAGATGGTGAAGGTTGGGCTGATGGTGAAATAGGGGAGATGGAAATTCTCCGCAATCCGCTTCACCAGCAGGCGGGCGCTGCGCCAGTCCTCGAGGCGTTCGCCGAGAAAGCCGTGGAATACCGTGCCGCCCGTGTAGAGGGTCTGCAGGGTGTCCTGATGGTTGAGGGCCTCGAAGATGTCGTCCGTAGCCCCCACCGGCAACTGGGTGGAGTTGGTATAGTAGGGTTCGGCGTGGCCGGCGGTGAGGATGTCGGGGTAGAGCTGACGATCCTTTTTGGCCAGGCGAAAACTGGTTCCCTCGCCCGGGGTGGCCTCGAGGTTGAAAAGATGGCCGGTCTCCTCCTGAAAACCGGCCAGCTGGCGGCGCATGAAGAGCAGGGTCTCTTCGGCCAGGGCTTTTCCTTCCGGGGTATCGACGCCGCCTTCGATCAGGTTGAGGCAGGCCTCGTTCATGCCGATCAGGCCGATGGTCGAGAAGTGATTGTCCCAATACTGACCGGAGCGGCCGCGAATGCCGGAAAGGTAGAAGCGGCTGAAAGGGTAGAGCCCTTCCTCGGTAAATCGTTCCAACTGCTTGCGTTTGATGACCAGGGATTCGGCCGCCAGCTTCATCAGTTCGGCCACCCGTTCCAGAAAGGCCTGCTTCGTTTTGGTCAGATGGGCGGCACGGGGAAGGTTGAGGGTGACCACACCGATGGAACCGGTCAGGGGATTGGAGCCGAACAGGCCGCCGCCGCGGCGGCGCAGTTCGCGGTTGTCCAACCGGAGCCGGCAGCACATCGACCGCGCGTCCTCGGGGTCCATGTCGGAATTGATGAAATTGCTGAAATAGGGGATGCCGTATTTGGCGGTCATCTCCCAGATCGGCTGGAACCGGGGACTCTCCCAATCGAGATTGCGTGTGATGTTGTAGGTGGGGATGGGAAAGGAGAAGATGCGTCCTGAATAGTCCCCCTGCATCATCACTTCGCAAAAGGCGCGGTTGAGCAGGTCCATCTCTTTCTGAAAGTCAGCGTAGCAGGCGTCCATCGCCTTGCCGCCGATAATGACCGCTTCCCGGCCCAGGGTCGCGGGGGGGGTCATATCCATGGTGATATTGGTGAATGGGGTCTGGAAACCGACCCTGGTGGGCACGTTCATGTTGAAGATGAATTCCTGGATGGCCTGTTTGACATCCGCGTAATCGAGGTTGTCGTAGCGGATGAAAGGGGCCAGCAGGGTGTCGAAGTTGGCGAACGCCTGGGCGCCGGCGGATTCCCCCTGCAGGGTGTAGAAGAAGTTGACGGCCTGCCCCAGAGCGGTGCGGAAATGGCGCGGCGGTCCGCTCTGCACCTTGCCGTAGGCGCCGGCGAATCCTTTGATCAGCAGGTCGCGCAGGTCCCAACCGCAGCAGTAGACCGACAGCATGCCGAGATCGTGGATGTGGTAATCGCCGTTGATGTGCCCCTCGGCGATATAGGAGGGGTAAATCTTGTTGAGCCAGTAATTGCTGGTGATGTTGGAGGCGATGTGGTTGTTGAGCCCCTGCAGGGAATAACCCATGTTGGCGTTTTCATGGACCCTCCAGTCCTCCTGGGTCAGATAGGAGTCGATCGATTCGATCGACTTTTTCATGAACTCGCGGGTTTCCCGCAGGCTTTCGCGCTGTTTTCTGTAGAGAATGTAGGCCTTGGCGACCTTGGCGTGGCCATTCTCGATCAGGCATTTTTCCACCAGATCCTGGACGTTTTCCACTGTGGGAATGCGCTCGTCCTTGTAGAAGATGGCCAGAAAACCAACCACCTGGCGGGAGATCTGGCGGGCCTTGTCAAGATCCTCCCCGCCGACCGCCTTGACCGCCTTGATGATGGCCTGGGTGATTTTTTCCTCCTCGAAAGGAGCCAGGCGGCCGTCCCTTTTGCGGATGAATTCCAGCATCTTCTCCTCCGGTTGACAAAACTCAAAACAATTTATCAGAGTCGGCAACAGAGTCAAGGTAGAAAAACACAATATGTTGGATTTTAATTTCTGATTACCCACAACATATTGTTAACATGCTGTGCGCAAATCTGTGGATGACCTGTCGGAAAAAGAGACTTAACGAAGGCTTCTTGATTTGTAAATGGTCCTGTGTTAAAGGAAAAACAATCAGTTTTGCGCAGGGGGAGCCATGTCTCAGCTGCTTCGTTTCGGGATATCCATCGACAGTCGCCTTTTAAAACAGTTTGATGACCTGATCGCCGACAAGGGGTATGTCAACCGCTCCGAGGCGATCCGCGATCTGATTCGCAATACGTTGGTGGCCGAGGTCTCCTCCACGGACGAGGAGGAGATCGTCGGCACCGTGACCATCGTCTACGATCACCACACCCGGGAACTTGCCCGTCATCTCACCGACCGCCAGCATGCCAGCGCCGGGTCGGTCATCTCCGCCCTCCATGTCCATCTCGATGAGCACAACTGCCTGGAAGTGATCGTGGTCAAGGGAAAGGCGAAGGAGGTCAAAAAACTGGCCGACGAAATGATCGGAGCCCGCGGCGTCAAACATGGCAAGCTGGTGATGACCACTACCGGTAAAAATCTCTGAAAGTATCGATCGTTGCCGACGGCAAACAAGCTGCCGGCAAATCCTTGGGCAACCGTTTGCGTTTTTTCCGGCGCCGTCTTGTGTTACCTTTTTAAAAAAGTTATTCCGTTATTGTCATAGAAAAATATTTTTGTTATATCAATGGCTCTGTCTGAAGAAATTCCATGTGGAGGTTTTTAAATGAAGAGAAGGTTTGGCGCCCTGTTGGTTCCTGTTTCCTTTTTTTTCCTTTTCTCTGTGTCCGCCTGGGGTCATTTTGGAATGATCATCCCTTCCGACTCCATGGTCATGCAGGACGATCCCCGTACGGTCCGACTGGAACTCTCTTTTTCCCATCCCTTTGAGCTTGCCGGCATGGAACTGGAGAAGCCCAAGATTTTCGGCGTCATGGCTCAGGGGACCAGAACCGATCTGCTGCCGCAGCTCAAAAAAACCGCCATTCTTGGCCGCGCCGGCTGGCATTCCGATTACACCGTCAGCCGGCCCGGCATCTACCAGTTTTATATGGAACCGCAGCCCTATTGGGAGCCCGCCGAGGACTGCTTCATCATCCACTATACCAAAACGGTGATCGCCGCTTTTGGCGATGACGAGGGATGGGATGGGGAAATCGGTCTGAAAACGGAGATCGTCCCCTTGTCCAAACCCTTTGCCTTGTACGCCGGCAATGTATTCCAGGGGATTGTCAAACTGGATGGAAAACCGGTTCCCTTCGCCGAAGTGGAGGTGGAGCATTACAACCGCGACGGTCAAGCCGTGGCGCCGACGGAATATATGATCACCCAGACCGTCAAGGCCGATGGCAACGGGATTTTCACCTATGCGGCGCCGAAAGCCGGCTGGTGGGGTTTCGCCGCACTGAATACGGCGCGGGAAAGAATGAAGCAGGGTGATCAGGAGAAAGAGGTTGAACTGGGAGCCGTGCTCTGGGTGGAATTCGTCGATTGGCAAACAAAAAAGTAGTGACTTTTGGCAAGGGATAGTGTCACGCTGAAACGCTGCTCTCCCGCCAGGGAGCGGCGTCTCTTTTCCCTCGAAAAGCTCGGACGATGCATATCTCGGAAGGTGTTCTCAGCGCTCCCATCCTTGTCTCGGGTGTGGTTTTGGCCGTCGCCGGCACGGCCGTTGGCCTGAAAAGGCTTTCCCTGGAAGAAACCGGCCGGGCGGGGATACTGGCCGCCTCCTTTTTTGTCGCCTCCCTGATCCATGTTCCCCTGGGTCCCGGCAACGTGCATCTGATACTCAATGGATTGGTGGGGCTGCTGCTGGGGTGGGGCGCCTTCCCGGCCATTCTGACGGCGCTGATCCTGCAGGCGGTGCTGTTTCATTTCGGAGGGCTAACCGTGCTTGGCGTCAACACCGTCATCATGGCTCTGCCCGCGGTGGCCGGTCACTATCTGTTTCGTATTTCCATCCGCATTGGCGTTCGTTTGTGGCTTGCCGCTTTCGCCGCCGGCGCGGTTGCCGTTTTTCTGGCCGCCCTCCTGGCCGCCCTGGCCCTTGCGTCAAGCGATACAAATTTTCTAAAAGCGGCCTATCTGCTGGCTGCGGCGCACCTTCCGATCACGGTTGTCGAAGGGGTCATCACCGCTTTTTGCGTTTCTTTTCTGAACAGGGTTCAGCCTTCACTCCTCCATCCTGGAGCCAGGGATCGATCATGATGAGGCCGGCATCGTTTTCTTTTGTGAGTAAATTTTTGATTGCCGCAGGTTATTTCCTCGTTTATCTGTTCGTCTGCCCTCCCGCCGATGCCCACCGGGTCAATATTTTCGCCTGGGTCGAAGGGGACAGGGTTCATACTGAAAGCAGGTTTTCCAACAGCAAGCCGGTCAGAGGCGGCACGGTCATCGTGTTCGATCCTCAGGGGAAGGCCCTTCTCTCCGGGAAAACCGACGAACAGGGTTTTTTTTCCTTCTCCGCCCCCGCCATGACCGATCTCAAGGTGGTTCTGGACGCCTCCATGGGCCATCGCGCCGAGTGGCTTGTCGCGGCCGCCGATCTGGCACCGTCGGCTCCTGCCCCCGAGACGGCGCGTCCGCTCGATCCCCCCCCGACCATTGCCGGCCGGGACGTAATCCCCGCCGATGAGGGCTTGGAAAAGATCCTCGATGCTGTTCTGGAGCGCCGCCTTCAACCGATCGAGCGCGCTTTGATGGAACTGCGCCAGCCGGGGCCCAATCTGCGCGATGTGGTCGGAGGCTTGGGCTACATCTTTGGCATGATGGGGATTGCCGCCTATTTCCGTTGCCGGAAAAAATAAGTTCAGACGGGCTATTTTCATGATTGCCGAGCCCCTTGTTCTTCCCGATGGACCCGTCAAACGGATCGATCCTCGATTGCGGATCCTGTTCAGTTTTCTGTTCTCCTGCGCTGTGGCCCTTTCTTACGAGTGGCCGGCATTGTGGTCGGGGTTTGGTTTTGCCTGGCTGATCCTGATGGCGGCGCGGCTTGGTGTTTGGTCGGTGGTAAAAAGAATTTTGCCGGCTTTCACCTTTATCCTGTTCTTGTGGGCGGTTCTTCCCTGGACCGTCGCCGGTGAGACGATTTTTTCCCTTGGTCCGTTCTCGGTGAGCGCCGCCGGCGTC
>JAAZDE010000116.1 GCA_012512925.1 Desulfuromonadaceae bacterium | reverse complement strand
GTGTTGGGAGGCGGCGCGGTTCCAGGGCTTCGAGCGCACCGCCGACCCCGGCGACATCGCCGCCGCCTGCGGCTCGCTGCACCGCGTCGCCCATGAGGAGGTCACGCCATGAAACCGTTGCGCGGGTTTGTCATCGCCATCGCCCTTTGCCTGTCCGGCTGCCTGGGCGCGGCCTCCGGCGGCTCCACCTACCGGGGAGCCATCCCCACCCCTTCCGGACAGGCGACGATCCGCGCCGACATCTCCGGCAACGCCAGCGAAATGGAGTTTGCCGTCAAAACTGACACCGAGGGCAATGTCAGGGAGGTTTCCCTGCGCAAGAAGGACATCGCCCCCGGCGCCGGCATGACCGAGGTTTACCAGGGCTTGAACGAAACCGCCGCCAAACTGCTTGAAAGGATTCCGGTGACGCCGTAAATGGAAACTCTCCGCCAAAAACAGAGCCGCTTCGCGCGGATGATCGGCAGGCTGATTGAATTCGCCTATGCCAACGGCTATGAGCTGACCTTCGGCGACGCCTACCGCGATCCCCGCGTCCACGGCCTGACGGGAGAGCGCCGTAGTTACTCCCACCCGAAATCCCTGCATAAGCAGCGGCTCGCCGTTGATTTCAACCTTTTCCGGGACGGCAAATGGCTGATCACGGTCCCGGACTACCTCCCCCTCGGCGAGTTCTGGGAATCGATCGGCGGCTCTTGGGGCGGCAGGTTCAACGATGCACCCCATTTCTCCTTGGAGCATGAGGGGATGCGATGAACGGCTGGCACGCCATGATCCAGGACGACCTGGAGATGATCTTCGCCGACGGCCCATCCGAGACGGTCACCGTCGGCGGGATTCCCGTCAAGGCGATGACCGGCTCGGTCGATTTCGGCGCTCAGTCGGGCATGGTGGAGTCGGAAGAGATCGAAGCGCACATCCTCCGCTCCGATCTGGCCGCCGTCACCGCAGGGGCCGCCGTGGTCCGCGCCGACGGCTCCCGGTGGCGCGTCGCCAAGGTGCTGGAATACGACCCCTGGGTCTGGGTGCTGCGCCTCGACAGGGAAATGGTGGCGCTATGAGCAAAACCAACGTGACCCCTCCCGGCATCCCTCAATCCGTTCATCGCGGCGGCATCCGCATCGAGATCAACCAGCAGCAGCTCGATCACCTGAAGGCCTCGCTCTGGAAGATACGCGACGGCGCGACGGTGGTTCTGCGCCGCGCCATCAATGACACCCTGACCGGGGTCAAGACCGATGCCGACCGCGAGGTCCGCGCCGTCTACAACCTGAAATCGGCCAGGGTCAAAAAGGATTTCAAGCTGCGCAGGGCGACCGACAGCAATCTCTCCGGGGCCTTTGTCGCCAGCGGCGAGCCGGTGGGACTTTTTCAGTTCGGCGCCAAGCAGAACAAAAAAGGAGTCAGCGTCAAGGTGCTGAAATCAGAGCCCCGGAAAACCGTGCGCCATGCTTTCATCCGCATCCCGGCGACCAGGGCCTACACCGGCAGGCAGGTGTTCTGGAGGGCCAAAGAGGAAGGGAAAATGGTGGGCCGCGACCCGCTTCACCGTCTCGAAGGCCCGCGCATCGAGGACGCCCTGGCGAAGCCGGAAGTCCAGAAGGCGCTGGAGCAGAAGGCCTCGGAGCGGCTGAACAAATATCTCGACCATGAAACCAGCTATCTGCTGGGTCAGGCGTAACCGATGGCCGATACCATACGCCGACAGATTCTCGACGCCCTGGGCGTCCGCGCCGCTCAGGTGAGGCTTCCCGGCGGGACGGCGGCGCTCAACCTCTGCTATGCCCGGCAGACCCTGGCGGCGGCGGAGCTCCCCGCCCTGGTCATCACCCCTCAGGAGGAATCCGCCGAGCGCCGCTATGGGCAGGATCTGATCACCATGCCGGTTTCCGTCTCCGTCGCCGCCGTTCTGGGCGCTTTCGAGCCGCTGACGCTCGCCGAAGCGATCCTCGGCGAACTGCGTTCCGTCTTCCCCGCGCCCTTGGAAGGTCTGGCCGAGGATATCCGGTACGCCGAGGGCGGAGTCAACGAATGGCCGGAGCGCCAGGACCAGGCCATCGTGGTCACCGCCGTCTTCAACATCGTCTATTCGACCGCCGCAAACGATCCTTTCAACACCTAAAAGGAGAACAGCCATGGCCAGCGCAAGCAACGCGAAAATCCAGATCGAGTCCGGACAATCCCTGAAACCCTGGGAGTCCCTCGCCGATGCCGGGGACCACAAGACCTTCAACCCCTCCGCCGCGATCCTGTCCGGGGCCACTCCCCCCGAGGTGCGTCCCGACGGCGTGGTCACCGGCGTCAACCTGCTCTCGCCGGGGGCCAACGCCGACGAGGTGAATGTCGCCGCGTTCACCGCGTATTCGGGCGGGGTGCTGCATGCCGTTTCCTCCGGCACCGTTTCGATTACCCGTCCGGCAACCGCCGTCGCCAAGGTATGCAGCATCACCATGGACAGTTCCGGCGCCCTGGCCGTGGTGGCCGGCACCGACGGCAGCGACGCCGATTTTGTGGAGACCCGGGGCGCCGCCGGCGGCCCGCCCCTGATTCCGGCGGGCAGCGTTGAACTGGGTCAGGTCCGCGTCACCGCCAGCACGCCGGCGCTGATCACCGCCGCGCAGATCCTCCAGAACGGCCAGTACACCGAGCGGGCCGACTTCCCGGTCTTCACGGTCAACAACATCGGCAAGGGGCTGTCCGCCGAAACCGCCGGCGAGACCAACGCCTACGTGCAGTTCAACGAGGCGCTGCCCCTCTCCCACGGCACCGGGCAGACCAAGGGAATCCATGGCCGGTATTACATCCCCAGCTTCGCCGACATCGCCAAATCGCAGGATTTCGTCCCGGCGGAAACCTCCCATTCCATCAGCTCGACATCGTATTACGGCGGGGCCACCGCCTCCAGTTCCGAATCCCTGGGGCAGGCCTCCTTCACGGCGCTTCTGGATTCCGGGGTGTCGGATTTCCTGGTGGCGCAGAAGAACAAAACGGTCACCGTCAAGTTCTTCCCCAACCGCAACGCCTCGGGACATATCGTCACCCAGGGCAAGCTGGGCATCAGCCGGTCGTTCCCCGTCGGCGATCAGATCCAGGCGGCCTGCACCATCACCGCCGAGGTCGCCAGCGCGGAATTCTCATCGTAAGGAGGGGCCATGCCCTTTGATATCGCAAAGTTCACCGCCGCCAAATTCTCCCCCCGCACCGAGGCCATCCCGGTCCCCGGCCTCGGTGCCTTTTTTCCGGAGGGCGAAGCGCCCGCCGTCACCGTGCGCGGCCTGACCGGGCCGGAGCTGGGACGCTGCAAGGAGGCCGCCGCCCGCAACCGGGATGTGGCCGCCCTTCTGGAAGGGCTCCTGGGCGGAGAGCGGGCCGAGAAGGTCCAGGCGCTGCGGGAGATGGTCCATGGCCCCGAGGTGCCCGACGACATCGCTCAGCGGATGGAGATGCTGGCCATCGGCAGTGTCGATCCGCAACTGGATCACTCGGCGGCCGTCAAGCTGGCGGAATGCTATCCCGTGGAGTTCTACCAGTTGACCAACACCATCCTGCGGCTGACCGGTCAGGGGCGTCAGCCGGGAAAGCCCGGCGGCTCTGGCAATGCGCCGACGTCCGGGCCGCCCTCTACCTAGCGGAGGCGCGGGGAAAACTGCTGTTTGAGATCCGCCCCGATCTGTTCCCCGAAGGGTTCCTGACCTGGGCGGAAACGGAGCTGTGGGATCTGTTTTACGAGGAACGCCAGCGGCAACGGAGACGGTAAGTGGCCGATCTGACCAAAACGGTTGAAATCATCTTCGGCGGCAAAAACGACGTCGCCCAGGCGATCGGCGCCATCAACGCCGACCTGTCGGACCTGTCCGGCCATGTGCGCAACGCCTCCGAGCCCTTCGCCGCCATGGCCGACAAGGTGCTGATGGCGGAAACCGCCGTCGCCGGTCTGGCCGCCGCCTTCGCCACCCTGTCGATCAAGACCGCCGGAGAATTCGCCGGCCAGTTCGCCGAGATATCCACCCTGATCGACGCCTCCGGCGACAACCTCGACCAGTTCCGGGAAGACATTCTCGCCTACGGACGCGACTCCACGCAAAGCCTGGAAACCGTCAACAAGGCGGTCTATGCGGCGATCTCCGCCGGCGTCGACTACAAGGACGCCCTGGGGACGCTCTCCCAGGCCGAGAAGCTCTCCGTGGCGGGCAAGGCCGATCTGGACAGCACCCTGGTCGCCCTGGTCTCCACCCTCAACGCCTACGGCGCTTCCACCGGCATCGCCGCCACCTACGCCGACACCTTCTTCAACACCGTCAAGTACGGCCAGACCACCATCCCCGAGTTGGCCTCCTCCCTGGCCCAGGTCACCGGCATCGCCGCCACCGCCGGCGTCCCCTTCGACGAACTGGCCGCCGCCATCGCCGCGCTCACCGCCACCGGGATGCCGACCGCCCAGGCCATCACCAGCATC
>JAAZDE010000115.1 GCA_012512925.1 Desulfuromonadaceae bacterium | reverse complement strand
CGGACGATCTTGATGACCTGCTGGGAGGGGGTGAGGCTTTTCAGCACCTCCTGCCCGGAAGCCCGCTGGCGGACGGTTTCGATGAAATCCTTGACGACCTTGAAGTTGACGTCCGCTTCCAGAAGAACCAGGCGGATCTCCCTCAGGGTCTCGTGGATGGTCTCATCGTTAAGATGCCCCCGTCCCCGAAGTTTTTTGAAGACCGCATCGAGTTTATCTGCAAGGTTGTCAAACATGGCCGTGAAATCCAATTCTCGAAAATCTGAACTATATTTGAGAAGGTTTTTCTTGTCAAGAAAAACCTCTTTTCCCAGGTTTGCGGAAGAGGCTGTTTTTTTTAGATTATTTTTCTTGCGACGGGGGGCGGACGGGGTGGCCGGGGGAACCCTTCAGCCGTCGTTTACCGGCCGCTGGAGACTGGCTTTTCAAGTAAAGACCAAAAACCCAAAACCAAAAGCCAAAAACAGTAATATAATGGCCCCCAACTGATAGTCAAAACTACCAGCCGCCGGCCCCGAGCCGGGAGCGGATTTTTTTACCAGTCACCGATTCTCAAGGATTCCCGTGGCCAAACGCAGAACCGATACGCCGTCTGCCCGCCCGCGTCCCGTCGCCGAAGTTGTCGACAGGGTTCTGGATCGTTGCGGATTGCAGAAGCGGCGATTTCTGTTCGGAATTTTCGCTTCCTGGGAGGAGATCGTCGGCAGCCGTCTGGCGGCCCATTGCGAACCGCTGCGGCTGCGCGGCGGCGTGCTCGAGGTGCGGGTTGACCAGGCGGTGTGGATGCAGCATCTGCAGTTGCAGAAGGTCAAAATTCTCGAGGCGGTCAACCGCCACATGGGAGAGCAGATGATCCGGGACATTTTCTGGCGGTTCGGCGCCCTGGAGGGGACCGGGGAACGGGAGGAAGAGCTTTCCTCCGCACATCTTCCCCCGCTTTCCCCTGACACCCCCGACGGCGAACTGGAGGGGGAGACCGAGCACCTTCTGCAGTCCCTGGCCGATCCCCAGTTGCGGGAAACCTTCCGTCGGCTCATTGTCAGGGCCAAGGAGCGTGAGTGAATCGCCAGCAGCGGTGAATCCGCGCCTTGCGGCTGAAATCGGCGGGGATGGTGGCGGCGGTGATGTCGGTGATCTCGAAGCCGGGGAAGTGACCTGGATCCAGTTTGAAGCGGCGGAAGTTGGTTGAAAAGATGAGGGTCCCATCCCTTTCGAGGAGGCGGCAGGCTTCCTTCAGCAGGGGAAGGTAATCCCGCTGGACGAAGAAATCCTCCTGGCGTTCCTTGGAGTTGGAGAAGGTCGGCGGATCGACGAAGATCAGATCGAAGCGCCGTGTCTGGCCGCTCAGCCACTCCAGACAGTCCTCCTGGACGAACTCGTGGCGTGGCAAATCGAGGTCGTTGAGGGCGAAATTCCGCCGCGCCCAGTCGAGATAGGTTTTCGAGGCGTCGACCGTGACGGTGGCGGCGGCGCCCCCCGCGGCCGCGCAGACCGAGGCGGTGCCGGTGTAGCCGAACAGATTGAGGAACCGTTTCCCCTCACTCATCTCTCCGATCAGGCGCCGGGTGGGGCGATGATCGAGGAACAGTCCGGTGTCCAGGTAGTCGCTGAGATTGACCAGAAAGCGGCACTTTCCTTCTTCGACCGCGATGAACTGGTTGCGGTCATCCAGCTTGCGGTACTGATCCCCTCCTTTTTGCCGCTGCCGTTTCTTGACCAAGATCCTTTCCGGCGGGCAGTCGAGGGCGGCGGGAAGGGTGGCGACGATCTCTTCGAGGCGGTAGCGGGCCTTTTCGGGATCGACGCTGGGGGGCGGATCGTACTCCTGGACATGGACCCAGCCCTGGTAGAGGTCGATGGCCGCCGCGTATTCGGGGATATCGGCGTCATAGAGGCGGAAACAGGAGATTTTTTCCCTCTCCGCCCAACGCTTCAGACGGCGCAGGTTCTTGAGCAGGCGGTTGGCCAGCATCTCCGAAGGAGCAGCGGGGGTTCCCACGGCGACGGGCGCCGCCGGCACCCGGTAGCCGTAGAGGGCGCACTCGATGGCGCCGTTGTAGAGAGGGACGGTCGACTCCAGGGGGAGGGACAGTTCCCTGGCCAAGGCGCCCGAACTGGTCAGCAACCCGAGCCGCCAACCGGGGAAGTGGTAGCGAAGCTGTTCACCGAGCTGCCGGTAAAGTTCCTTGAGGTCGTCGCCGTGAGCCAGGCGCTCCCCGTACGGAGGGTTGACCACCAGCAGCCCTCTGCCCTCCGGAACGGGTGGCGGGGAGGGCAGGGCGGTAATGTCGCTCTGGCGGAAGCGGATGACTTCCGCCACCCCGGCGGCGCGGGCGTTGCACTGTGCCGCTGCGATGGCCTCGCGGCTTTTGTCATAGGCGAAGATCCGCTCCTTCCCTCGGTCCTTGATCCGCCGGCGCCCTTTGGCCTCATCGAGCAGGCGCGACCAGAGCGCGGCATCGTGCCCTTTCCAGCCGAGAAAGCCGAAATAGGGACGCAACAGCCCCGGAGCGGTGTCGGTGACCATGAGCGCCGCTTCGATGGGGATGGTGCCGGAGCCGCACATGGGATCGACGAGAATTCCGCCCTCGACGGCCGTCTGCTGCCAGTTGTTGAGGATCAGCAGGGCGGCGGCCAGGTTTTCCTTGAGAGGAGCGGTCACTTTCTGGTCGCGGTAGCCGCGGCGGTGGAGGCTGTCGCCGGAAAGATCGAGGCTGACCGTCAGCCGGTTGCATCTCAGATAAAGATTGATCCGCAGGCCGGGTTGCTCCGTGGCTACCGAGGGGCGTTTCCCCCAGCGCTCGCGGAACTGGTCGACGATGGCGTCCTTGGCCTTGAGAGCGGCGAAGTGGGAATGTTTGATGCGGGAGCGGAAAATAGCGCAATCCACGGCCAGGGTCCCGTCCGGGTCGAGGTGGCGGTCCCAGTCGATGGCCCGGATTCCCTGATAAAGCTGATCGGGGGTAGTCGCCTGAAAAACCGTCAGCGGCAGCAGAATGCGGCTGGCCAGACGGCTCCAGAGGCAGGCCCGGTAGGCGGTTTCGAGGGAGCCGGCAAAGGCTGCTCCTCCGGTCTCGGTTCGGACGGAGGCGGCGCCGAGGTTTTTCAGCTCTTCGGCCAGCGCTTTTTCCAGCCCTTTGGCTGCGGTGGCGAAGAAATTCATCCTCGCGGGTACTTTTTTTTCACGGGAATACATGTTCAAACCCTTGTCATGGCGGGATTCAATTGGCGGGGAGGCGTTTTTTGAGATCCTCGACCAGACGATAAGGGATGCGCAGATTCCCTTTTCCCGCGCCGATGCGGATTTCCCCTCCATCCAGGCCGTGGAAATCGGAACCACCGGTGACGATCAGTCCCAGGGCCGCGGCGATGGTGACCAGTTGGTCCGATTCGTCGTTGGTGGCGCTGGAGGCATAGGCCTCGATACCGTCCAGGCCGTGGGGTATCAGCTCCACAAAAAGGGATTTCAGGGTTTCCATGTCGCGGGTCAGCAGCAGGGGGTGGGCCATTACCGCGACGCCTCCGGCGCGATGCACGAGGGGGATGGCCTCAATGGTCAGGAGGGGACGTTTCGGCTCGTTGCAGGGGGTCAGGTAGCGACGGAAGGCCTCCTCCATGTTTTTGACGTATCCTCTTTCCATGAGCAACAGGGCCAGATGGGGTCGGCCGATGGCGCCCTCGGCCAAGGTCTCGATCCGCTCGGGTTCAAAGGGGGTGCGCCCCTCTTCAATCAGTTTGTCATTGATGCGCCGCAGCATTTTGCGGCTGCGGTTGAGGCGGTGGCCGCGGAAATCCCGCAGCGATGCCAGCAACTCGGGGCAGGCCGGATCAAAGCCGTAGGCGAGAAGGTGGAGATCGTCGAACTCCCCGTGGGTGGTGGAAAGCTCGACCCCGCTGAGAACCTCGATGCAGAAGCGGCGGCCCGCTTCCATCGCTTCCTCGAGTCCTTCCACGGTGTCGTGGTCGCAGAGAGCCGCCGCGGCCAGGCCGGCTTCCGCGGCCAGGCGGATTACCTCCTGCGGCGGCTTGAGACCGTCGGAGCGGTTGCTGTGCAGGTGCAGATCGACAAGTTTCATGTTTTCCTTCGGATCGGGAAAGGGAATCGAGTTCCTCCCAATCTACCATGGGAGGAGGATTTCTCTCAACGACCAGTTTGTCCGAAATGATGGCAAATGCCGGGATTTGAATTATTATTGAATCTTATCCGGCAGATTTCAGGCTGACTTTTTCGGCCGATCCTGGCCGGAATGGCCGTTTTACCCTTGATTTTCAAACCAGTCGAAACCGGGCTGAAGGGAATAAGTGGCAAAGATTCCAGGGTTTTTTTGATATTTAAGCACGCTGCCAAAGGGATATGCCATGCATGAAGCTTTGTTTTGGGCTGAACTGCCGGAGAAAAAGGTGCAATGCCGTCTGTGCCGTTTCCGCTGCATGATCCCTCCCGGCGGCCGGGGACGTTGCCGGGTGAGGGAGAATCGTGACGGCAAACTCTATTCCCTGGTATACGGCCGGGCCATCGCCGAAGCGGTCGATCCCATCGAAAAGAAGCCGCTGTACCATTTTCTTCCCGGCAGCCGCAGCTATTCCATCGCCACCGTCGGCTGCAATTTTAGCTGCCTGCACTGCCAGAACGCCGACATCTCTCAGCCGACCCCGGAGATGGTCTCTTGCGGCGGTTTTGCCCTGCCGCCCCGGGTGGCGGTGGAACGCGCCGTCGCGGAGGGGTGCGCCAGCATCGCCTACACCTACACCGAACCGACCATCTTCTTTGAATACGCCTGGGACATGGCCAGGCTGGCCCGCGACAGGGGAATCCGCAACGTCTTCGTCACCAACGGTTACACCTCCGAAGAGGCGCTGACCGCCATTGCCCCGCTTCTCGATGCCGCCAATGTCGACCTCAAATTTTTTTCCGAGAAATCCTATCGGGAGGTGACGGGAGGAAGCCTGCAGGAAGTGCTGGATTCGCTTAGGGTCTATAAACGGCTCGGCATCTGGGTGGAGATCACCACCCTGATCATCCCCGGTTTCAACGACGGCGAAGAGGAATTGCGGCAAATCGCCGGTTTCGTCGCTTCGGAACTCGGGGTGGGCACCCCCTGGCACGTCACCGCCTTCCATCCCACCTACAAGATGCTTGATGTGCCGCGAACGCCGCCCTCGACCCTGCGCCGGGCCAGGGAGATCGGCATCGGCGAGGGTCTGCTTCACGTCTATGAGGGGAATCTGGCCAGTGGCGAGGGAGAGAGCACTTTCTGCCCCTCCTGCCGGAAAAAGGTGATCGATAGAAGGGGTTTTTCCCTTTGCGCCAGCCACATGGCGGATGGGAAATGCGGTTTCTGCGGGGAAGCTCTGGCGGGTGTCTGGAAGTAGTTGGGAAAAGGCGGTGACGAGTGACCAGGGCAGCTCTTAGCTGGTGGCTGGTAGCTCGTGGTAAAAACCAGTCACCAGTCACCAATTACCAGTCACCAGTCACTGCCTTTAAAAAAAAGGCCGGCGATGATCCGCCGGCCCGGGGATAAAACTAACCCAGACAGCTGTTGACGAAATCCCAGTTGATCAGTTTGTCGACGAAGGTGGTCAGATAGTCGGGGCGGCGGTTCTGATAGTCGAGATAGTAGGCGTGCTCCCAGACATCGACGGTCAGCAGCGCCTTCTGGTTGTGGGCCAGCGGCGTGTCGGCGTTGCCGGTCTTGACCACCTTGAGTTTGCCGTTGTCGAGAAT